>JAEOUB010000234.1 GCA_016839545.1 Candidatus Kariarchaeota archaeon
GGATAATATGACTACAGTAAAGATACAATTACTCCACCCAGATGCAGTGCAGCCCCGTTTTGCTCATAGTGATGACGCCTGTGCAGACATCAGCTCTATTGAGGAAGTGATACTTCAACCCGGAGATCACCATATGGTACGTACTGGAGTGGCGATGGCGTTGCCTCAGGGCTACGAATGCCAAGTACGACCACGAAGTGGACTTGCAGCCAAACATGGAATAAGTATTGTCAACAGTCCCGGTACCGTGGACGCAGGATATCGTGGAGAGGTAAAAGTGATCCTGATCAACCTCGGTACAGAACCATTCACCGTCACCAAAGGCATGAGAATTGCACAGCTGGCTGTGAGACCTGTACCAAAGATCCAATTTGAGACGGTGGAGAGTCTTGATAATACTGAGAGATCTACAGGCGGTTTTGGATCAACAGGTCAGTAATTAAATTCTATATTCTCTGCAGCTATCAGTTGTATCTCCCCATTAATGAGGAGAGCAAAATGGGGATTAATATTCATGTATGGTCCTGCCTTGCTTGAGAACAGGGAGAGCAGTCGATTGTCAAACATCCAGCGGTAGCCCTCAGGAAAGGCCTGGTGGGCCCGGATCAGATACTTCAGACCGTAATGATCCATGAACTGGTTGAATACCGTACCTCCAAATCGGTAATAGTGTTGACCTCGCATTGAGGGGCCAAAATTTTCAATTGCCGGATCAGGATCATTCCATAGCATCTGGGCATAGGTGCCCTCTTCAGGTTCTTTCGGTTTCAGGGAGATCCGCATCTCCCGCAGTGACAGATGTCCATTGGGAATACCACCATGACATATCAATGCCCAATCACCAACAAGAGCTGCAAGGGGTAGCTGTTGAAAAGCTGCGGCAAATTTGTCATAGATTGCACTACCATAAATCCCGGTACAGTACCCGCGGAAACCATACATCTCGTTAATCGCCTTGAGCTCGTGGTTACCACGGAGAAAGATGACATGTTCCGGGTCCATGATCTGGCGTGACATTACATATTCCAGGCACTCAATCATCTCAGGACCACGATCTATCAAGTCCCCCGCAATGATAATGTAATCAATTGCCTCGGTATCAAAATAATGAAAGGCACGACGTAATTGTAGATAATCCCCGTGAATGTCACCCAGAACGAGCACAGAACCTGTGTCTATCAAGTGGAGTAATCGCTGTTTTTTCAAGAGGGAGGTCCAATACTCTATAACTGGTTCCAGTTCATCACGGATAAAATCAGTTACAAGTGGCCCAATTTCTAACAGACGTTCCACAGTTGCCTGGATCTCTTGTGGTACCATCAATCCTCGTCCTCTAGATAAAACGACCCTACAATCTCCATACCCAAGCCTTTGAACATATTCAGGGAGGGCTCGTTTTCAGAATAGACTTCGCAAATGAGCTGATTAATCTTCCTTTCATGAGACTTGAAATAATCTATTGCATGAGCAATCATGATCAGTCCGAGTTTTCTGCCCCGGAATTTGGGCAGGACACCGACTCCAGCAATGGCACCCACACTCTCCCCACTACCGAGAGGGTCATCTTCAACTACCAGGTAGATGAAGCCAGCCATCATAGACCAGAGCCTGACAATGAAGGTGGAATCCTCTGGAAACAGGAGTGCCTCCTCGATATCAATGGGTCGTGAAGGATCAGGAGCTGCCATGAAGATGGTGTTGTAGAGCAACATGAATTCAGTGACATCCCGGTGATCTAGATTGGTAAACTCGACATCAGATCGAAACCTGGAGAGCTGGACACGTTCCTCCAGACTTTCCCTGACCGTGATGGCATCTTCAAACGACATTGATAACCGGTAAAAGAGATGTTTACCTTCTGGAACAAATCCTTTCTTTCTTGCTCTCTTAATATCCTCACGGAAAATCTGGTGAGGCAGGAATTTCTTCGCCTTCACCCGGATCTGTTCGAGAGGATCTTCGGGCATACATGTTTCGGATATTGCGGACTTCTTGAATATTATTTATTGACCCAAGGCATTAGTCTGAGTACGCAGGGATTGTACTGCATTCTTCCAGCTGATGTGAACAAGATCATCTTCTTCGGTGTGGTTCTCGAGGATCTCAAGGCATTCAGGTGTACCAATACCGACCAAAGCCTCCATGACTGCCTGGCGAACGTAGTCCACCCTATCATCCAGCAATTCACGAAGTTCTGCAATATACTCAGGATCTGAGAGGACAGATGCCAATTTTGCACGTACAGGGGCATATGCATCGGTAATATACTGTTCTACAATATGCTTTACCTTAGAACGAGGAAACTCACCAACTAAGGTACCCGCAAGATTCTCA
>JAEOUB010000235.1 GCA_016839545.1 Candidatus Kariarchaeota archaeon
GCAGATCCAGTATATCTTGACATAAACCTCGAACATGATGAGAAATTTGAGTATACTGTACCCAGTGATCACACCGTCCTTGGGTATGTTGTTGATGGATCTGCCACCTTTGATGCTGCAAAGAGACATGTGGTTGAAAGTGATCACCTGATTGTATTCACCCCCGGTGATTCTATTGAGGTTGAGACTGGAAAAGATACCGCTCGTTTTCTACTGATGTCAGGAGCTCCCATTAATGAACCAGTTGCATGGCATGGTCCCATTGTCATGAACACACAGGAAGAACTGGTCAATGCATTTCAGGAACTGCAGACGGGTAAATTCATCAAACATGAATATGGGATAAATGACATATAGAAAGATCATACTCTAAGAGTTGAGTAGGAGTCCTCCGTATGGCGATCTGCAAACACAATGATTTCGAGATTTACTACGAGTATATCAACCCGGGCAGGGAAACCATTGTACTCCTCTCAGGTATTGCTCTTGCATCGCAGGCATGGAAGGTAAATACCTTGTTTCAAGGATTGCGAAGAGAGTCCTATTCTCTCTTAATACTAGACAACAGGGGTTCAGGTTACAGTTCGTCACCAAGAGAATCGTGGACAGTTGAGGACATGATGCAGGATACTCTTTGTGTAGTCAACCACTTGAATATTGATCAATTTCATCTCTATGGAGTCAGCATGGGTGGAATGATTGCACAGCAAATAGCAATTCACCATCCAGATCGGTTACTTTCGTTGACCCTGGCAAACACTGCCCCATCTGTCGAGTATATCTATACTCGAGCAAAAGAGATTCTATCAAAACATCGATTGGGGGACTATATAGATGACTGGATGCAATTCATGAAATTGATTTTTACACCCGACGAATATTCAGAATATGAACAGACACTTCGTAAAATGTACAGAGACAGGTTGCATGGCAATTACCCAATACAGTCGAAAGAAGGCTATCAGGGTCAATTGCTGGCAGTCATGACAATGGATAATACACTGAAAAAGCTAAAAGGTTGCTCGGTTCCTGCATTGCTGATATATGGAAGATTTGATCAGATCATGAAAAACGAGGGTATGAAGGCGTTAGGTGAAGTCTTGATCAATTCCGAGTTGAAAGGATATGATACGGGACATATCCCATTGCCCCCTCGTGTGTCTGATTATCTTGTCTTTTTGAAGTCTATCCAAAAAAATTGACACCACTTTTCTCCAGCAGTGATTTTATTGTTCCAGACTCACTGGTGAATTCATGATCCGGGATCAGCTGATTCAACAACCATTCCAATTCTGAAGGGAATTTGTAACCTACCAAGCCATCAGACTCCTGTTTTATACTATCTGTCACCAATATCATATGGATTTTCTCAAGCAGCCGGGGAAAAGACTGGTGGGAACCTGTTGTAATTAGCAGTGAAAGATAGTTCATATGCTGTTGAGTGTACAGCGTGAATCTCTCATAACTTACTTCCATACTCTTGACTTTGTCCTCCATGAGATCTTCAAGCATGCTTGTGACTGATGCCATCGTAGAACCTTGCATAAAAAGGGGAGTTGTTGCTGATTTAGTCCATGAATAGGTAGGAGTACCATACTGATCAATTAGAAGCAAAAGAACAGGCTCATGTCCCTCTCGAGCCCAATCAAAAGGTCGAGAACCAAGTGTTAGTAGGGGAACCAGCAAAAGAATAAACGGAAGACCGAAGTACACAGGGGTTTCAAGGAACTTGGCGATATATCTAAGAAAACCTGACCCAACTGCAAAAAACTGCCACGCGAACAGGTGGCCCATAGCAATCGATTTTCGGTAGCTATTACCTGCGTTTCTCAGAGAGGCGTTGTAAATCAATTGTGAGTCTCTTGCAAAAATGATAAAGAGAAAACCGAAAAAGGCGAAATTCAACAGATCAAATGTCGTGAACGTTGATGAAAACTGCTCAAATATCAGTCCTCCCAGGACCTGAAGCTCGAGATCTTGTAAGATACTGGGCAGGAGAAATCCAAGTGGAATAGAAATAAAACCTGTCAACATTAGATCGAATTTGTCCCTCCTGGCAATAGGATGAGCTAATCCAAAGAAATAAGCGGCGAGATAGAAAACAAACACGGACAATCGATAGATAGTATCGAAATTGGGATTACCAATATTTAGTAGCCTAATACTGAGCATGTGAAGGCCGATCGAAATGGAACATAGCGATGAGCCAAAAGCCCAACCCCCGATTGTGGGTTCATCCCAATTTCTGAAAAGATAAACAAGATAGACACTAATGCCTAAATATGTGATCAGGAGGAACAGATCACTACTGAAGACAATAGCCGGAAGGATATCTTGCATCAATAGAAGCTTAGGTCACGAGAATAAAAAGGATTTTGGGTTATCAACCAGCGGGTGGTAAATAACCAGTGCTCATTAGAATAGAGTCTTCTGACAATTTCCTAACAACTTTGAGTCCAAATTTCGTGTATAGAGCAACACCACCCTCTCTGCTTTTACACCAGATCTGTCGAATCTGTGATACTTCTTTCAATCTAGACAACACGTAATCGAGTAGACAGGTCCCTACACCCTGATATTGAAATTTCGGATCGACTGCCATCCCCCGTATTCTCCAATGACCTTCTTCAAGAAACTCATTCTGATTTTGCTGGTAGAGACTGATAATCCCAATGATTTTACTGTTCAGAATGGCACCAAAATGCATCGCTTCTTCATCTCCAGGTCTATGTAGAGTACCATCTGGATTGAGAGTTCTTTTTCTGAGGTCGAAAGTCTCTGTCAGTTCTAGTTTTCTAAATGAAAGTTTGAGGTTCATACATACACTGAATCTTCGATATCTACATTATCACGGGTGAAGTATCGATCTCCAAGTTTGTCTTTCAGAAAACTGTCGAATTCATCATAATCCTCGTAAGGGCGAAAAATTACTTTCAGCTCCTCTTGAACTGATAAAAGTTGAATTTCCTTGTGTTCACGGTCGGTGACAACTCCTTGAATATCATCAAATTTTATCATCAAATTCTCGACATGATCCTTCACAGAGTCGTCAATTGACAAGGAATTTCGCTTGTTACGAGCCAGAAAATCTTTGAGGTGGTGATAAAGTGGAAATCGATACTCGTTCCTTTTCCACATATAGTAACAACCTAAGCCATTTTCAAACACATGTACATCATAGAAGTACCGTGCCACTGGAGAGCTGTCTCTGAATATTCCAACTCTATTGTAAAACAGTTTCGTCTCTTCTTTTACTACCATTTTAGTTAGCCTCCTCTTTACCCATCATCTTGGCTTTCACCATTTTCATTCTGGTGAAGGACTCTCGTTCATCTTCTTCGAGTTTGATGGCTATAAAATCAATTGTATTCTGAAATCGAGGAATGACAATCTGTTCCAATGCATTTACTCGACGGTTGACACTTGCAATCTCATATGCCAATTTCTGCAGAGCTGCAATTTTCTCTGCCAGGTTAATCGCACTGTTCAGATATGCCCTGAATGCGATGATTGTATCATCAAGAGCAATCGAGGTGTGTTCTGCGGCGTAGAAGGGTTTGTCTACAGACCTTTCATTGAGTGCAAGTTTGGGAACACGTACACCCATAATATTGTTTGTTGAAGTTCTGAGAGAAAGGGTCTCAGGCGCAGACCAACCA
>JAEOUB010000024.1 GCA_016839545.1 Candidatus Kariarchaeota archaeon
ACAATATCAGAATCTGATTGGTAGGCCTGGGATGACACAGGAAGTGCAAGTGGGAGAAGCAACAGCAGAAAATACCAGCGCACAATTATGGTAAATCATACCTCATATTTAGAATTGGTGCTATCCTAGTTTTGCTCAGTTATAAGTATAGGTTGTCATGAGGGAGTATCCGCCGACCATGCCATACTCACCTGTATAGGTCAGAGAGAGGGTGAATTGATCACCACCATCAAAAATGCCATCGGGTATCGTGTAGTTCATACCCAGCCCCTGGTAAAGTGTGAAACTGGACCCGTTGAGCAGCGTGTACCGCAGAACAAAATTCAGTGAGTGGCCGAATAGATCCACAACATACCAGAAGATCTCTACTCCCGCGGTGAGATTGGTACCACTAACATTCACAGAGATTGAGACATTCACAATATGATAGGGGTTGTCTGCTGGATTCGAATCTGTGTTTGAACTCCCAATCATGGTAATGACTGATCCACCACCAACCCAGTAGTTCTGGTCAATCACATTGTTGAGACCTCCGTCAAACCCCAGAGAACCACTGTCCCCATTACCCTCGAAATCATTGAATGCTACATAATTGTCATTTGATCCAGTAAAAATGTGGATAGGGAAGAAGCTGATGTCAACCACGTAATTGTACATGACCTCATTATCATGTGCCTGATTTGCCAGTGATATCCCGCTCTCAAAGAATTTGATAACAGAATTGTTGAAAATACTGTTCTGGATACTGTTGGCAACTATCACACCCCATTTGCCGTCTGAAAATTGGTTTGACAGGATCATGTTGGCATTGGCACCATTCTCCACTACAATTCCTGCTTCTGAGCAGTCAACAACGGTATTGTTGGTCATCAGATTATTGGTACTGCCCTTGATATTGAGACACCAGACACCATTTGTCACTGTATTTGAAACCACTAAATTGTCCTGTGACCCGTTTTCCAGCAGAATGCCTACATTATCAAAATTATCAACCGTATTTTCTTTAATAGTACTATTGTGTGATGTGTAGATAATCATAGGCCAATCAGCATTGGATATCTGATTTCCCTCAACCAGAATAAAATCACTTCCCAGAAGGTAGAGACCTCGCTGACTCCCAGTTATGGTATTATTCTTAATGATAGTTGCAGTTCCATCCTGAACAAAGATACCATCTATAGTAGGGGCAGGGATGACATTATTGCTGACCACGGTATCTTGAGGAGAGAAGAGTCTGATCCCAACAAATATGGATTGGCTGATATGATTGCCATCGATAGTCATATTTACACTATCCACCCCCACAATTCCTGTCTCACCAATTGCCAGGGAGTTGTTAATAACAGAAATTGATGCACTGTCTGATATTCTGATCCCATTGGTCTCACATTGCAGTGTATTATTCTGAAAAATAATATTCTCACTCTTATCGATTATGACACATTCAACAAAATCAGAGCCACTCTTGGAAATCAGAGAGTCTTTCACAATTATGTGAGAGTTAAGATTTTGAAGAGATAAGGCAATCTCTCCCTGTGTGCTGAGTTCCAGCCCTTCAATTCTGTATGGATCCGATGCTGTCCCATTTCCAGGTAGATTGAGCTCTGCCAGCGCTAATTCCGAGTTGATCTCCAGAGAGATGTTGACGGTAGTATTCTCTCCATTGCCTGTATCTGTTGATGTACTCGTGGAGGTACTGGTGGAGGTACTAGTGTCCTCAATATTTCCAGGATTATTCATATCAGGTATGGGAACTATAACATCAGTCATCAGAAGTGGGACACCGACCATACCCATAACTAGGAAGATTACCTCAAGAATTACCTTCCACTTCACCACAATGAGTCAAATAGCTTTGATTTTATAGAGTTTTTGGCAAGAGGAAACTGAAATGGTTGCTCACTCTTCAAAGACACGGTTGTACACACCGTAGATATAGGGCCTATCGCCTCCGGAGGGATTGACATAGATATGTTCCCTGCTTTCAACCTCGGTGTAATTGTGATTAAGAATTTTTCTCAGGCTCGTGCGATCGTACTGGCGAATATCTAGACCGCTGCATCGGGTGGCGCCTTCTGTGGAGAACTGGGCAAGCATAACATAATTGGGCTCTAACAAGCCGATATTCTTCCTGTAGTTTGCAATCTGTTCATCTCCCGTGAGAAAATGAAGAGTTGCACGATCATACCACAGTTCAATGGCCATACCATAGATTTTATGGTAGACCTCATTGCTTCCCAGGTCCGCTGCAATGTATTCAAAGTTATAATTTGAAAATCTTTTTGCCAGAATCTGGAGTGCAACCTCACTCAGATCGACGAGGACCAAGTTCGTATACCCTTCCTGTATCAGATGCTCAATAATAGTTGTCGTACCACAGCCGGCTATGACAATACGGGAGGATTTTGGCATCTGAAGACTGAGGATCATTGCCAGATCAGGCTGGGGGTCCTCCTGGTACCACCCCAGAGTCTCCTGTGGCTTTGATGAGTATACATCATTCCAGTGATCTTCCATAATTATAATCTCTATTTTATCCTTTTTAGATGTGCGGTAATCTCATCTTCATTCAATACTGCATGTTTGAGGATCAAAACCATGTCTATCCCTCAAATTCTCGCGGTCAATTCTCCGAAACTATTTAAGAGAGGATTAGAAATGCCATAACGTGGCACAAGAGGATCCATCGGGCACTGTGTTTCCATTACTCTACGCAGTTCTGGCCCTTGAGATACTGGTGTTTTTCATTCTGGGTCAATGGATGGTATCCCTGATACAGATTGGGTTCATTGCAGCCGCAGGTACGCTTCGCTTCCTTACCGGTGATAGAATTGATCCCGGAGACCTGTCTCTCTGGACACGAGTGAGACGATCAGTTGCAGAGATTTTCAATCACCTGCAGATCCTGACATTGGAGGAGAGGCAAACTTTTGGTGACCTGTTGCCAGTCAGGAAGAGGGTTTTCCCCGTCTTGTCAGCAGATTCCAGATCAGAGGAGTCGGTGAAGTACGCCTCAGATAGTTACGGAACCCAGTTGAAAGAGCCTGAGGTTGAGACTTTTGGGGTCTCTTTCAGGAACTCCGTGTCAATGGATATTATCACCGAGGAGGAGCTGATCTCCCAGCTGCGACTCATCGGTGTGGATGGAACTCTGATCCTGCTGTTTCTTCTCAGAAACATCAACACAGTCATAACGACCAAAATTATGAACAGCTACCTGCCAATTCCACA
>JAEOUB010000236.1 GCA_016839545.1 Candidatus Kariarchaeota archaeon
GGTTTCATCGGCGCTACTATATTGGGATATGACAAAGTTGCATTGATAATTGACCCCGATAATATTGAGAGACAATTTATCTGAAACCCGATAATGACGATTATAAGTTTTTGAGAAGTCATATTTTAATAAGAATAGTCCTTCCGTATAATTAGAAGTCATGAGGGATTATGAAGATTTCACGGAGACCGGATTCTCTGAAATGGAGATTGAGGTCTTGCAAGAGATCAGCAATATTGGAGTTGGGCATGCTGCGACAGCTCTATCTCAATTATTACATAGAAGAGTGGATATGTCAATTCCATATGTTGAGGTCGTGAACTATGACAAAATCTCAGAAAGGCTTATTGGATCAGACGAAGCAATTGTGTCATCGGTTCTCGTAGACACATACTCCGTAGATGATCCTGAGAAGATGTTAAATTTCCTTCTTATTTTTGATGACAAATCTTCAAAAAATGTTCTTTCCATATTGAGAACAGGCGAACCCCCACAGGATTTGTCAGAATTAGATGAAGTATCCATGAGTATAATAGAAGAGACAGGAAATATTCTCCTCTTACATACTATTTCAGCGATAAACACGTTCTCCGGGACAAAATGGTTTCCATCAGCACCTCAACAATCGATTGACATGCTTGGAGCGATTATCGATGAAATAATAGGTAGAGACAGTGGCGAACACACGAAATTTCTCCTGGTCGAATGTGACGTATTTACGGATGAGGAAACTTTGAAAGGAATGATCCTCATCATCCCTAACGAGGGAGCCCTCAAGTTAATAATGACGAAACTCTATGGCGAGGATTTCTTTGAAATGATGGAGTAAACAATGACGACCCTGACTGCCCGAATTGGTGAAATTGTTGTGGGTAGAGCACCCGATGAATTAGAAGCACTTGCACTTGGAAGCTGCGTGGCTATTGCTCTGTACGATCCAGTGAATAAAATCGGATCTCTTAGCCATGTCCTTCTCCCTGAGTCATCCAACTACAAGGTAGTTGACAAAGCGGGAAAATATGCAGATACTGCCATACCTGAGGCAATTCGATTAACAGTTGCCAAAGGTGCCAACAGAGAGAGACTCAGGGCAAAAATCGCCGGCGGTGCTAAAATGTTCGAGATGACTGGAGTGAACCGCTTAACAGTAGATGTAGGATCAAGAAATGTCGAGTCTGTCAGACGGCACCTAAAGGAAAATGGTATCCCAATTGTTGCTGACGATACTGGACAAAATTTTGGTAGAACGGTGAATTTCAGTTTAGAAACGGCAGTTCTAAGCATTCGCATGGGTGCTCGAAAGCAAATTAAACATATTTGAGATGGTTATATTGACCTATAGTACAAGCCACCTAGCAATTTCTGTTCTTGCTGTCTATTTTATTTTACCCAAAAAGACAAGGAGCTACCTGAAAGAGAACCCAAAAATGCTCTTTCTCACGTCTTTAGGGGCCATATTTCCGGATCTTGATCTTTTTACGAGTGGTCATAGAGCCTATCTTCATTCATTTTACTATCCAATTATTTTAGCTCTGATAGCTCCAGAAATTGGAAAAAGGGTGAAATTCCAAAATTTTGCAATTCATTTGAGACTTTTCTCAGTTTTCTGGTTTACTCACATGATATTCGATATGACTTTTGGTCCAATAGCCTTGTTCTTCCCACTTGATACCCGATTTTATGATATTTCAGCTGGTATTATTTTCGATCTTAGAACTGCTCAGATAACACCTCGGGGACTATTCATTGGTGTTGACTTTGTTGATCAGAGAACAGGGATCAATACATTTTTTGTAAACTGGACTCCAGAAGATAGAGTCCAATATTTTGGAGCAGAATTTATCAAATGGTCTATATCCGACTTCTTCTTACACTCGGCACTGATTTTGTGGTATGTTCTTTATGTCATATCTCCTCTGGTAAGAGAGAAAAAATGGAGAAAACCTGTATCCAAGATTTCAGATTTTGGTTTTCATATTAGAATGATGAGGTGGCAAACTCCCATACTCCTTTTCATACTGACAACTAGTATATTTCTGGGAGGACCTATCCATGGGAATTCATGGGAGGAACAGAGTTCATTTCGCGTTGAAATCGGGGTAGCAAGTGATTTTGTGCAACCATACGGTTCTGTACAGGTGAATTCACCGGAAGGAAGCCAACTGACAATAGATGTGTCATCACAGTCAGAGGACCTGAATTACAGTATTTTCGTTTTACCGGTGGAGGAAACAATCTATAATCAATTGAGATCACAAACCAAAGACCTGATAGTTTCACTCGATAATGGTACAATGACATTTACAGAATATCGAGTAGAATATTTGGAAGTAATACATTCTACTGTTGAAAGAAATACAGCAATAGAGGCTAATGATACAGGTAAATGGAGTTTTGCAACAAACACACACGTATATTATCTGATTTTTGGACTCTACGAATGGGATCCTGAGATTTCATTTAGAAACTCAATTTCATTTTCCCAAAATTGGGAGATACCCCTGACTAAGACCTATAGGGTCGGTTGGATATTGTTTGTAGTCTCCTCGATTGTACTTGTAATCTCAGCGATTATTACGAGAAGAAGGTCAAAACTACCTGTTTTCTAGTGCTTTTTTCAGGATCAATCCTGCTTCCTGAATATCTTGCTCGTCTGTAATTCCATACGACACTCTAACGTGCTCAAATCCACCTGGATTTTCACTATCAAAACAGAATGAATTACCAGGCGTAACTACAACTCCCTGTTCCAACGCAAATGTGGTGAATTCCTTTCCAGTCATCCCTGTATTCGAGACATTTGGATAAAGATAAAATGTAGCTTTGGGGTCCATAAAGGAGATGCCAGGGATATCAGACCAGTATTTGACTAATGCGTCTCTTCGTCCTTGGAGAATTCTGATGGAATTGTCAATAATTGATGAGTAGTTCTCTATTCCAGCTACTACACCATACTGATTATTAACCGCTGCATGAGCAGTATTATATTGATGTACCTGCATTACGGGTTTTAGTAAATCATGATTGGTTGTTACAGTGTAACCCACTCTCAATCCAGTCATACAGAGGGCTTTGGATGAACTGTTGACGACTAGAGTATTCTCATACCCATAATCGAGAGCAGAATTGTGCCTAAATCCATCATACGTCAATTTTTCATAAGCTTCATCTGAAATCAAGAGTAAGTTATTATCCTGACATGTCTCAACAATTCTTCTGAATGATTGATCATCTAAGATTGCTCCTGTGGGATTGTTGGGATAATTTATCAAAAGGGCCTTTGTTTTTTCCGTTATCGCCTCATTGATTTGATCAGCAGTTACTTTGAAATCGTTTTCCATGGTTGTGCTAAGTGGAACCGGGATCCCACCTGCAAGTTTTACCTGCCACCCAAAATAGGCAAATTCAGGTTCTGCAATCAAGACCTCATCTCCTGGATTGACATATGCAAGAGAAATATCAAATAGTGACTCAAGAGACCCACAGGAGACCAGAACGTGATCAGCGGTCAAATCAAGATTATGATCATTATTATTCAAATCCGCAATTTTCTGTCGAAGTAGAGGTTCACCCTGATTAGGACCATATTTGGTCTTCCCTGAGTCTACTGCAGCTTTGATCCCATCAAGAACTGCCTGAGGTAGGGGAATGTTGATGTCACCTAACCCAAAATCAATTACCTTTTTGCCTTCTGCTCTCATTCTATTCGCAATTTCAAACAACTCTCTCATTGCAGATGGGCTGATACCTTCCAATCTTTTTGCAGGTGAAACTGTGTTGGGTGACATTCTTACCAATCAGCCTCTAGAGGTTTGAAAAGTATTGTTGTTAATTCCTAATCTTCAGATAAATGAGTATCAATAGCATTATTGAATACCTGATTGAGAGTTTCCTGTGATGAAGAAAACTCTAGTGTTGATACTCTTGTTGAGTTTTTCTTTCACTGCAACATCTCAAGGGTATGAAGGAATTGTCATTTTTGATCACAATCCTACCTATATTGATGAGTTTACCAACCCTATCACGCTGAACTGGACAATAGAGTCACAATTCTTGAGATCTCACGAAATATATCAGGGTGAATCATTGCTGGATTATCAGAATTATAGTCAAAACAGTCTCAACCCTGTCAATACTTCCGTCACACTATCTTTCACTCTTGGAAATGGGAGGTATAAATTTACAATATTAGCCAGAGATAACGTCAGCACGACTACATCCGAGTTTGAAGTTCTGAAAGGAGTTGAACCGACAAGTCTTGCAACTTTAAGAGTCGCTGATACTTGGTTAATTAGTGGAGTTTTGCTGGTCACCGGTTTGAGGCAGAAAAAAATGTCAAAGTAGATAATGTATTCAATACCGAATGAACATCTAGAATATGGCCAAGAAGAAAGATGAAAGTGGACCACGCCAATTATTTATGTTTCTCTCATTTTTAATGACATTTGCCAATGGAATCACGTTTCTCGGTATTATATCATGGTTGGTCAATGGAGTTCCTTTCGATCCCATCGTCGGTTCCCTATTTATCATCATATTTCTCGGGTACTTTATCGGCCTTGTGGGGATATTCAAACCCCTCCCACCATTGCATTACGGGATATTGATAGCATCTGGTATCAATTTAGTCGTATCAGGCATACTATTATTCGGTGGAAATGGAGTTGGTCTGTTACAGGGTATCGGTTCTTTTCTTCTTCTTTACTTGGGATTAAGGTTCCCAATATATTTTGGTGATGGAGAAATAGCGTATAATACAGAGAGATGGTTACGTTAACACTAAATCTAAATAATGCAAGAAGGTAAACTGATCATGATTCTGAAAATTTTGGATATCTTAGGTTGTCCAAAATGTGGGGATGCTTCGCGTTACTGGAAATTACAGGGCGAGGTCACAGATACGCGTATTACTAATGGATCGGTGTTCTGCAAAAATGAACATGAATGGAATGTTACAGAGGAGATCCTCCGTTTTGATAATGAGAAGAGTACTGAGGAGATGCAATTCTCAGATCATCCCCGTACTGGACTTCCAGATAGGAAGAAGGTGATGGAGAGTGAGAGACTCTCATTTCTTGATGCGTTTGAAGAGGCTGTGCAATCCCTCCCATTTGATCAACATGAAATCATAAAGATTGCAGGAGACCCAGTATTGTTCATGAAATACATGCCCTCAGTAGAGAAACAACTTCTCGTTATTTACCATGATGAAGGAGTATTAAGACAACTCCAAGAAATTGCTGCTCGGAAACAGATGTATGATAAAATGTCCTTTGTCAGAGCAAAGGATGTCAACTATATTGGCCAGATACTCTCAATTGATGTCTTTCAGGAAGGACAGGGAACAGTACAACTGAAACTTGGAGAATTTGGTGAAGAATACATCTGGAAAGGAGAACGCTCAAATCTCTATCTCTCAGGATCATAGAAAAGAGAGAGAGCCCCGCTATCCAATACCACAGCTATATTTTTTCCATCAACTGCAGCACTTTGAAGATGATCCTCCAAGTCATGCATTGAAATAGCAGTGGCAAAAACACGAGTTGCCTCATCAGGAGTCAATTCTCCTGCCAGCACTATTTTTGAAGTGGAGGCTAGTGAGGCGAATTTGAAGGCCTTATGATCTCCAAATTTGTATTCTTCAATAGTAATACCTTCCATTACCTCAGAAGGGGAACTAAATTGGTTGAGACGATCAAAAAATGCAGAGTTTCCAATTCCTTTCTCGCACTTTGCAACTAATATCATCTCACCACCTGGTTTCAAAATCTGTCGAGTGTTTTCGATCCCTTTCTGAGCTTGGTATAGGCTCCGATCAAGAGGAGGGTACACAATACTCACGATGATGTCAAATAGCACAGTTGATTTTCGGGCATAGATTTCCAGCGAAGCCGCTCTGGCATCTTCAAATGATCTTTCAAGTTCACCTACTGAGATATGAAATATTTCATTCTGAAAATTGACAATTTGAATTCCGTGAATAACTTTGTCTAATAGGCTCAATCCTTCTCTCAGATCTTGCTGGAGAGGGTTCTTCTCGATTAAAGTTGGACCACTTTCCTCTGAAAGAGCCCAAGCATGGTTTTGCTCAACAGTTGACTTTGCTGCCAGACCGGGGATGATTGACTTGACACCTCCCGTAAAACCAGCGAAATAGTGAGGTTCCACTGAATTGATGCAGAGGATATTTTCATAATCTAGAAGCACAGGGTGAACCTTGACATCAGTACCCCGAGATGTTACCCCGAGATACACCAATTCGACTTCTTCTTCCAATGGATCATGGATTAGTATCTCGCAATCAAATATTTCCTCAACCCTCGAGGTCAATCGTGTCAACTGCTCATCAGTCGGTTCTTCATGAGTTCCCCCTGCGATCACAATATAATCTACCTTAGCAGTTGAAGCATACAATTTTGCAAGAATTCTCAGGATTCTACCTGACGGTGTGGATCTATGGTGATCATTAATGATGATGATGGAGGGCTCTCTCAATAAATCCAAGATGATGTCTGATTTCAAGATTTCCATGAGCTCTTTGTCAGAAATTACAGGAGGATGTTCTGATTCGAAGAATACTGAAGACGAGGGGAGATTTATCTCGTTGGGCAGCATAACGTATTGCTTTTACCAATACGATGTTAAAAGCCTATATTTTCTTCTCAGGTATTGATCCGATGCGTCTGATAATCATTCCCTCAAGCATCATAGGACTTTGAGTGAGGGCAGTTTGGGAAGCCAAACTCAATTTACTTTCAGAAACTGAGTAAATTGTGAATAAGGGATCCCCTTGGTGAAGATAATCTCCTTGTCTGGCATGGAGGACGATCCCTGATTCTTTGTCCTTAGGACATCCAGCCGCTTTTGCAATGTTATTCACGCTTTTGTTGTCGATACCCACTACGTATCCATCTTTTGGAGCTGTCAGTGTTTGCTGATATGTACCTACCTGAACATCTGCAGATGTGATCTTGGGATCTCCACCTTGATGTTCAATAATATCCTTGAATTTCGCCAGTGCTTTTCCACTCTTGAGTATGTCCATTGCAACATCGGCACCACTACCTCCAGCTGCAAGTCCCCCCATTTCAAGAAGAATTCCAGCAAGATCAACAGATTTCTCAATCACAGAATTGGGGCCACCACCTTCGAGGACTTCTAGAGCCTCCTTTGCTTCAAGTGCAGGTCCTATCGAATAACCCAAAGGCTGTTCACCAAGTGTTAATGCAGCCTCGACGCGGATCCCGACACCTCGACAGAGGCCTATCAAAGTGTGAGCAAAATTGATTGCCTTGTTTCGATCTGGCATCTTTGATCCTTGACCAGTAGGAATATCAAACACGAGATTATTGATACCCATGGCAATCTTTGTGCTCACAATACTGGCTAGCATCTGATCTTGAGGATCAATTCCCAAATGTCGCTTAACATCAATTACGATATCATCTAGTGGAGATAGTTGGAGTGGTGCATTCCATACAATCATTCCTCTTGATTTTGGTGCAATCTCTGTGATTTCTTCCGGTTGGAACTCCACCTCTGCAAGCACTTCCATTGTGTCAGCCGTACCACTTGGAGAAGTGATGGCCCGAGAGGAGGTTTTGGGTATAAGCAATCCTGCAGCTGCGACTATTGGCACAATCACTGGTGTGATTTTGTTTCCAGGGATGCCTCCGATTGAATGCTTCCCAAATGTAGGCTCCTTGAAATCAAATTGAGTACCTGCCTCAGCCATAGCTTTAGACATCTCTTCCATCTCGAAAGAAGTATATCCACGGAATTGGCTAACCAGTGCGAAAGACGCGACCTCTGTGCTTGTATATCTTCTTTTTGAGATATCATTTACAATAGTTGAGATTTCATTTTGCGTCCAGGGTGTAACATCTTCAAATTTTCTTTTGACAAAATCATAAGACATCGGTGGTTTTCGAGCTAAGACTGTAATTAGGTCACCATCAACTACACCTAGCCACAGTGCATCTTTTTCTGACAACCCAATTCTGTTATCCTCAATAATTCCTTGAACGACAGCCGGACCAGCAACCATCTCACGATTCTGGTTTTTTAGACTGACAATCTCGTCATGCCGTAATTGAAGGCGACTGGCTGTGTTCTTAGAAATCATGACTGTGGGGTCACTTGAACGAATATCCAGTATCTTACACTCTATAGTAATCATTTTGTCGCCTTAAGATCACAAATGTCCAAAAATAAAAAGCTATGCGTTTAATAGTGGCGATTTCAATAAACCATCAGTAAAAGACCGCCAGGTCCTGCATGAACAGCAACCACGATACCAATTTCCATTATGAAACCCTTAGCCTTGGGAAATTCTGCAAGGAGTTTTGCTTCCATGGTTTTAGCCTGATCGCCAACCCGGGTATGAGCAATAATGTAGTTGAAAGAATCACTCGGTTCTCGGCCTTTTGTCGCAATCTCATAAACTTTAGAAACGGCCTTATCGAAACCCCTTGCTTTAGAGAAAGCGGCCAACTCGGATTGATGTAATCGAAGGATAGGTTTGATCTTAAGCAATGAACCGAGGAAAAAGTTGATTTTTGAGATACGACCTCCTTTTACCAGATTTTCTAGAGTAGCCAGTGTAAGGTAAGAAGTTAAACCATTGCTAAATTCGTCCAATTCAGTAATTATTGTGTCAATATCTTTCTTCGAATCTATCAACTCTCTTGCTTTTATCAGTACAGCAGTCAGGTTTGCAGACACTCCTCTCGAATCAATAATCCTGATATCGATTTCATCGATCATTCCCTTTGCCACATTCGCCGAGTTAATTGTTCCAGACAATGTGCTCGCAACATGTATTGAGAGGATGTGCGTATATCCTTGACTTTTCAATTGTTCATAGACTTCCAGAAGATCATGTGCTCTTGGTTGACTTGTTTTCGGCCAGGTGGCAGCTGTAGCATGTTCCATCATAGTGTAAAACTCGTCAATTTCAAGATCACCAAGAACATAGACATCAGTGCCGATTGTGACAAATGCGTTGACCATGTGAATGTCATATTTCTTCAGAAATTCTGCAGACATGTCTGCGGCGGTATCAGAAACAATTGCAATTTTGCTCACAACCTAACGGGTGATATCATAGTTTTGAATTTTGTTAGAGGAGACAAATCGAAGGGCAAATAATCATACACTTTCTCTCAGGAGTAAATATTGCTATATGATGAGATTGTTAGATATCAATTCATTGAAAAAGAAGGAATTCATCAGACGAATTATGAGCGATACAGCAAACATCTTTAGAATCAAAGGATTTTTCATCAAGGGTAAGACAAGAATCCCTCTAACCTTTGAATGTAGAGCCTACAAAGAAGAGGATGCACTTGAAAAGGCATTCTCCGAGATTGGAAGCCGACACCGTGTAAAAAGAGACAGAATCTTCATTGAAAGAGGTAAGGGAATTGAGATTATCTCCGCTGAGGAGGCAGTTAATCCTGAATTCTCTGAAATGGATGATGCGTCATTCAAAATCTACAGGTAGGCACATCGATGAGCAATCCAGGGCAAGATGTCCAAGCAGTCTACCAGCAGTACCAATTCGCTCTGCGCCAACTTCAGATCTATGAGCAACAGGAAATGATGTTGGTCAATCAGATTGAACAGTATTCTGGCAACTTGATAACTCTAAAGGGATTGCAAGAAAATGGTATGAAAGGAGAGTTCATTTTCCCTCTAAGTGATGTACTTCTGATAAAGGGAACATTTCCTGAAATTCAAGAAATCCTTGTCGATGTCGGTTCAGATTATTATATGCCAACTACCATGGATGATGCGGAAACCAGGTTAACGGGTAGAATTAAGCAAACACGTGAGATACTTGAAAAAATTTCAAATGACAAAGCTCAACTTCAGGCATTGTCCAGTCAATTACAAGCACAAATCAGCAGACTGAGTCAGGGGTAATACCATGTTCGACAAATTGAAGAACGGATTTTCCGGGGTGGTCAAGAAAGTCAAAGTCAAGGAACTCGGATCCAAAGAACTAGATCCCCTGGTTGTTGAACTTCAGAATCTTCTGATGGAAAATGAAGTTGCGGTAAAGACAGCAGACGCAATAGGATCTGCATTGAAATCTGCACTTCTTAGCATGGAACACGGTCGGTTCAAAAGTGCAAAACCGATGGTTGAAGAGGCGCTCCGTACTGCTGTCAGAACAATCCTCGAGCCAGCAGATATGGAAGATATTAACCTATTCAATATGATTGATGAGGCAAAAGAAGAGCAAAGAGCATTTGTCATCTGCATTATGGGAATTAATGGTACTGGAAAAACCACCACTATTGCCAAGTTAACCCATATATTAGTCAAAAAAGGATATACTGTTGTCCTTGCAGCATCGGATACATTCAGAGCAGGCAGCATTCAGCAGTTAGGTAAACATGCAGAGAATCTTGGTGTCAGGATGGTGGCACAGGAGTATGGGAGCGATCCCACATCCATAGCGATTGATGCAATCGATCATGCGGAGGCTAATGGAAAAGACGTGGTCATTATTGATACCGCAGGACGAATGCAAAATAATGTTAACCTTGTCCGTGAACTGGAGAAAATTGTCAAAAATACACAGCCTGACCTCAAAATCTTCGTCGGGGACTCTCTTGCAGGAAACGATGTGATCCGTCAAGTCGAGCAATTTCAGCAATCAATTGGTATCGACGGGATCATTATGACAAAACTTGACAGTGACGTAAAGGGAGGTGCTGTGATTAGTGTCGCCCATACAGTTGGCAAACCGATACTCTTCGTAGGGATTGGCCAATCTTATGATGACTTGGTCCCATTCGATCCTGAGATGATAATCAAAGAAGTATTACCATGAATGCAAAAATCAATGACCGCATAGTAGTCGTGGTCTCAACGCAAGACCAAGCTGGGATGAATATGCTCAGACACTTCATGGATACTACAGAATTCCAAACCACACCATTTCAAGCACCCGTCACCTGGCCCGAAGGTGAGTACATACTTCACAAATCAACTGAATTCACGGTTATCCAAATACCCAAATCTCAAATTTACACAGATTACTTCAAAGGATATCTCAACTGTGATCTCCTGATATTTGCATCCAAGCATAGCTCAGCTGCCGGACAAAAAGCACTGCTGGTGCATACTACAGGTAATTGGGGGCCAGAAAGAGGGCATGGGGGAAACGATCAAGAACTGGCAATCGCTCCAGCCAGTATACTTTCCCACGCCTATGAAAAGATCAAATCCCTGTCTGATCAGCGTGAGCTTGATTATTGGACTGGAATTGAATGCACTCACCATGGCCCTACAGCCCTTGATGTTCCAATCATGTTCGTGGAAACGGGAGGAACTGAAAAGGAATGGAATGACCTAGAGGCTTGTAGGTTAATTGCAGACGTAATTCTTGAGACTATCAGAGATATTCTTGATGAGAAAATTGCAGAACGACAAGCATTTGTGGGGATTGGTGGGAATCATTATTGCAGTCGGTTTATCAAAGTTCTAGATGAAGGAGAGCTTGGTCTGGGTCATGTTATTCCCAAACATGCGCTGGAATACCTCGATGAGAATTTGATCCAGCAAGCTCTTGATAGAACGCAAGGAGAGGATACACTGCTCCTTATAGACAAGAAAGGTGCGAAATCAGACCATAAGAAAATCACAATCGAATTTGCTGAGAACAATGGCATTCTATGGAAATACGTCTAAAAATATCAGTCATTCAAATCTGAAAAGTGGTTTTTTTGTATAGGTCTCCTTGTCAAGAGTCATGGGAAATCCCAATGTTTACTTTGACATTAGTATAGGCGGCCAAAGTGCCGGTAGAATTGAATTTGAATTGTATGCAGATGCTGTTCCAAAGACAGCTGAAAATTTCAGAGCTCTCTGTACAGGTGAGAAAGGATTTGGATACAAAGGGAGCAAGTTTCATAGAGTTATTCCTCAATTCATGCTACAGGGTGGAGATTTTACCCGAGGAAATGGAACCGGTGGTAAGTCCATTTACGGTGAGAAATTTCCAGATGAGAATTTCATTCACAAGCACACTGGTGAAGGTATTCTATCCATGGCAAACGCTGGTCCTAACACAAACGGATCACAATTCTTTATCTGCACCGTATCCACCCCCTGGTTAGATGGAAAACATGTCGTTTTCGGACGCGTCACCAAAGGAATGGATGTTGTGAAGGCCGTTGAGAAAGTCGGTAGTCAGTCAGGCAAGACAAATCAAGACGTCATGATTTCCGATTGTGGACAACTGTAGATCAGATAATTTCCACACGATCATCTTTAACAAAAATTTCATCAGAACGAAGTGATTTTGACATAACAATGATATCTTCTCTCTCTTGCCATCCGATTTTATCATAGAATGGTACAACTGCTGAATTATGTCGATCCACCATCAGATGAATTTTCACGACATTAATAGATCGAAAATAATTCTCTGCGTGTTGCATCAGTTTTTGTCCATATCCCTTCCTTTGTCTCGATGGATGGACGGCGAGATGATAGATATATCCCCTTCTGCCATCAAATGTGGCGATAACAGAACCTATGATTTTTTCCACATCAGTCATCACAAAAAAGGAGGATGGGTTTACTCTGGCAAACACTCTGATTTCCTCTTCGATATCAGATAGGGTCAATCCTATCCCCGAGTCCCTCCATAATTGAATCAAGGAATGATAGTCTGTATCCCTGAATTGACGGATGACGATCATGGATCAATTTCATTTCTAGATTATATAATCAAATTGCCCACTGTCCTCTTTTTTGACAGGTACTATACAGACCACTACCGTAGTATAACCAGCACAATCAATATATTGTGGCGTCTACTGTGAAGTGTATGGATGACAGACCCACTTGGGACAATTATTTTGCCAATCTTGCAAAACATGTAGCCTCAAGATCCACCTGTTCAAGAAAACAGGTTGGAGCGGTGATAGTTAGAGATAAGAATATTCTAAGCACTGGCTATAATGGATCAATCAAAGGGGAGCCTCACTGTTCAGAAGTAGGATGCCTGGTTGAAAATAACCATTGTGTAAGAACTGTTCATGCGGAAGCGAATGCAATTGTACAGGCAGCCAAACATGGGATCAATATTGAAGGTGCAGATATTTACACCACTGCCTCA
>JAEOUB010000237.1 GCA_016839545.1 Candidatus Kariarchaeota archaeon
AATGGTGAATATCTTTCTCTTCACCTATATGGGAATTCACCATCAGATCTTGAACAGAAACTATCTGAGTTGTTGACTGATCTTGAAAATTCTCCTCTCCTTTCCGGATCTATAGTTGTACAGTCTTCTGACACAACGAGAAAATCGCCAGGTCGCACATTTTTAGGCATCCACAAATATACCACCGATGATGAAACGTCAAGCTTTTTCCTTTTTGCCTTACCTCACTTACTTATTCCACCAAAACGCCAAATACCAGAAATCCTTCCTCTGGCTACATCACACCAACCTTCTGCAGATGGTACAGATAACGTCCAGATCTCCCCTCTTCCGTCATCTAGAATAATTGATCTTATCCGAAAATATTCTTGGGATATTCACCAAAATTCAGGAAACACAATTCAAATAGAGAAAAAAGGGATTTCAATTGATCTCCCCTTCGACTACATGGATGAAGTCTCTGAATTCTGAATTACGACTTTCTTCTCTCCAGAACTACGGTATTTCCCCTTTTGTCGATTTTTTTACATTTGACTTTTTGTATCAGATCTTGGATAGCATTCTCGACACTTTCAAACTCCCCAATGTCCAGAAACCTAATTTTGAGGTACCTATTGTTTTTAAACAGATGTTCAATCTGTTTTATCACTTCAGCTGAGGCACCTTTTTTCCCAATTTGTAAGTGTACTTTTCCATGAATTATTTCCTTCAAGTTTTGGGTCATGACGTTCATCCTCTGCGAAGGTGCGATCCATATCAAACTTCAGATATGTACACAGTATCAGCACTGTCTTACCCAATCAGACTATTGAATCAACTGCTACTAGCGTGACAGAAATATATTTTTTTATAAGATGTACTTCCAGCTAGATTTGTAAATAGTAGGTAAGCATATGACAACAGCGTATGATGTTTCAGCTGATCGACTTATTGAGCAAATGGCAGGCGACCTTAAAGCCTTGCCTGAAATCGTTCCTCCTGAATGGGCTCCATTTGTCAAAACCGGTATCAGCAGGGAACTCCCTCCAGAAAATCCAGATTGGTGGTTTGTTAGAACTGCAGCGATACTCCGTAAAGTCTATCTTCAGGGTCCAATAGGTACTCGAAGGCTTCAAGCTCTCTTCGGTGGAAAGAAGAACCGTGGAGTGAAGCAAGAAAAAGCTAGAAAAGGAAGCGGTAGTATTGCTCGTGCAGTTCTCCAGCAACTTGAACATGCCAAACTGGTAGAGACTGTACCAAATGGAAGACAGATCACAGCTCGTGGTATGTCTTTTGTCGACAACGTTGCACATAGATGTATTCAGTAAGGTGATACTATGAGTGATGAATTGGATGAAATCCGAAAGAAACGTATGCAAGAACTGCAAAACAAGAATGACGCAGGTCAGGTAGACCCTGAAGCTTTACGTGAACAGGAGGAGGCTCAAAGACGTCTTGAAGAGAGAAAACAGGCCATCCTTCGAACGATTTTATCTGATGAAGCTAAGCAGCGATTGGCCAATATCAAGCTTGTAAAGCCTGAAATGGCCGCAAATATTGAAAATCAACTTATTCAAATGTCCCAGATGGGGAGAATAAGTGGTAGGATCTCCGAGCAACAGCTCCTGCGGTTGCTGCGCCAATTGCAAGATAATAAAAGAGACTCGTCTATAACGTTTAAGAGGGTGTAATAATGGCAAGAAACAAAAACTATCCCCGAAAGAAAAGATATGCGAAAGCAATGAAAACCAATCTTCCGGTACCAACCTGGGTAACCATGCGTACTGGAAGGAAGGTCAGACAACATCCTGGTGAGAGGAATTGGAGATCTCACACAATTAAGAGGTAGTTAAGATGTCGCATCAAATTGTTGAGGAAAGGACATACACCATTCCATTTTATCCCAAGCTGAATAGCATCCCACGAACAAAGAGGGCCCAGCGAGCTGTAAAAATGGTTCGTGATTTCGTCATGAAGCATATGAAAGTTGAAGATGTCTGGATCTCTCAGGATGTAAACGAAGAAATCTTCAAGAGAGGAATGCAAAAACCTCCGAGAAAAATCACTATCAGAGCCGAGAAAGCTGATGATGATGTGGTTGCTATATACCTCTCTGGAATTCGACCAGAGGACTACTTCAAATCAGACGGAGTCCCAGTCGCTACTCGACCCAGCGAGGAAGAAATCGATCTCGAAGAAGAAGACTTTGTCGAAGAAGAAGAATAAGGTTTATTCGTACTTTCGAGGTTTAATTATGAACATACAATCAGTTGATATTTTAGGAAATTCCAGTATTGGCATCTTTGGGGTATCAACTGATACATACTCACTTTTTCCATACAATATTCAATCTCATAAAATGGAGTTAATTGAGGAAACTCTAGAAACGAAAATCGTTACGACAACAATCAATAATTCCAATCTACTCGGTCTTTTTGCCGTGGGAACATCAGATAAACTACTCATACCAAATCTGACTAACCTTGATGAATTTAACAAAATAAATCAGGAGTTGGGAGATAACATTGAAATTCATCGTTTTGACTCAACTATAACCGCTTTGGGGAATGTTATAGTAGTTATAAAAGATAAGGCACTTGTCAGCCCTGAATTTACTAAATCGGAGATAAACCAAATCGCTGATTTACTTGATGTTGAAGTTCAGAGTCGAAGTATTCTCAATACGTCGATCGTGGGTTCTCTAATGTTTGGTAACCATCAAGGTTTATTGGTTCATCCTCTTGTTAGTGATGAGGAACTTGATTGGCTTGAGTCCTATTTCCGTGTACCGGTTGATGTGGTGACGGTTAACAGAGGAACCCCATATCCACGACCTGGAATAATTGGTAATTCCAAAGGGGTACTCGTTGGTAGTGACACAACTGGTCCCGAATTAATGAGAATTTTCGAAGTTCTCCTGACTTAGTATAATTGATTAGTTTTGTGTTTAACGATCTAAATCCCCGACACAGAGATCAATTGATCCCATAACAGCGGGAATATCGGCTAATTTTCCACCAACAATTAAAGGTGTTAATGTTCTCAGATTATTGAAGACAGGACTTTTTATTCTTACTCGGTAAGGTGTATCTTTGCCTTCACTCACAATGAAGAAACCACCCTCACCTCGGCCAGTCTCAATCCTTCTGTAGACCTCTCCTTTTGGTGGCCTTCGAGGTATGTCCATGTTTCTGTATGGATCTGTTGCTTTGAGAGCATTGTATTTGTCCCAAGCTTGCCAACATATATTGATTGATTCTTGCATTTCCTCGAGTCTTACTCTGTATCTGGCGTAACAGTCACCTTCATGTCGTACCACTACTCGGAAATCAAGTTCATCGTAACCGAAATAAGGATCATCTCTTCTGACATCGAAATCCACACCACTTGCTCTAGCAACGGGACCAACTGTCCCAAAATCAAGAGCTTCTTCCCTCGTTAGCGTTCCAATACCTTGAGTTCTAATCCTGAAAATTTGAGCCTCTTCCAATAAGTCAAGGAACTCGAAATGGAGTCGATTAAATTCCTCAAAACTGGCGTCCATTCTCTTCTCAAAATTGGGAGGTAAGTCAGCCCAAACTCCACCGATACGGACATAATTGTATGTCATTCGTGCACCTGTAATCATCTCAAGCATGTTGAGTATGATCTCACGTGCATTCATGGGGTAAATGAGCATGGTAA
Organism: Candidatus Kariarchaeota archaeon; assembly: GCA_016839545.1. Lineage (GTDB taxonomy): Archaea > Asgardarchaeota > Heimdallarchaeia > Heimdallarchaeales > Kariarchaeaceae > Kariarchaeum. Next base: position 3,664 of record JAEOUB010000237.1, read on the forward strand.
GAGCTCCAATATCTACACTCATAGCTGCAAGCCATAAACAGTGACTGGCAATTCTCTGCAACTCTAATGTAATAATTCTAAGCCATTTTGCTTTATCAGGAATTTCAACCTGGTAAACGCCTTCAATTGAATGGGTATAAGCAGTAGACCAGCTGTGCGACTCTACGTAACAAAGTCTATCACAGATCGGGATACCCTGATCATATTTTCTGTTTGTTAGTAGCTTTTCATAACCTCGATGGAGATACCCAATTTGAGAATCTGCATCTACAATAGTCTCACCATCAATTGTCAGACGAATGGACCATAGTCCATGCATAGACGGATGCTGAGGACCCATGAAAAGGTTCATTTCGGTTTTCTCAGACATTATTCAAAATCCTCCGGTTTTCTGTACACTGGTTTTCTGTAGACATAATCCTCTCTTAGAGGATGCCCTTCCCAGTTTTCTGGCATAAGTAATCTTCTCAGATCAGGATGATTTGTAAAATTTACACCCAGTAAATCATAGGTTTCTCTTTCATGCCAATCCATTCCTATCCAAACAGGGGTAAGAGAATCGACAACACATTCATCTCTGTCAATTTCCACTTTAAGAACTAGAATATCAGCACTATCAGGGGTACTGATGTGCCAAATGACGTCCATTTTGTCCTTATAGTCAACACCCGTACACATATTTGGAATTGTGAAACCCATTTCATGCTTTGAGAACTCCGCAACTTCAACAATTTTCTCTGCGGTTACCTTGATCTCAATTCTCGCCTCTCCTCTGTCCTCAACACCAACAATAGCATCTCCGAACTCGGCCTGAAGTTTCTCTCCAATCTGACTCATTACATCCACCTCAAAGCGTCACGTTTCCACCAATAAAGGAAACCAATCAGAAGTACACCAAGAAATGCACCTGCAAATCCCATAATCTGCTCATAGCTTTCCACAAGATATCTTACAGAAAGAGCCCACGCCAAAAGGAATGAAGTTACAACGTCGAAGATCACAAATATCAGAGCGAATACATAGTACTGGAAATTAAACCTGGTCTGTGCATCACCTATTGGCACTTCACCACATTCATATGCGATAAAGGCTGATAAACCCTCGATTTGTTTACTTTCATCTCTTTTAGGAGCTAGGAATTTGTTCAACAGTACAAAAATAATGACTGTTATAACCCCTAGATTGAATAGAATGAAGGCGGAGAGATATTGTTGGAGAATAAAGGCTGCCATGGTGTTACCTCTTATTTCATACTTGCCTAAATTGACTTTCTCTTAAAGTTTTGTCAATATTACGCTTTGACTAGCTGTTCAAGGGCTTCTATTATGCGCGTGATAGTTTACTCTGTCATTAAGCTCTTAATTAGGGAGTTTATCATATTTCTCTCATCTTGTGTTATTATTTTGTCTTCTTTTGATATATCGTACACATTCTGCAAGAGGTTTTTTCTGAAATCCTTCAGTCTATCAGATTCCTCCTCACTAGTCTCGTCTTTTTTCTCAAGATCGTGGATTGCCTCTCTTAGGGACTGGATGTCAAGCTTTACCTGTCTGAGGATCGCTAATTCATCTTCGCTTATCACATCATCTTCCATAGCAACTAGCAAAATGGTATTCATCAGCCTTTGTAAGACTTGGTCCTCATCAAGATTCATGTTATTCCGATTCAGAGGCACTCAACCTGAATAAAAACTATTCCGATTCACGGTCCAATTGTCAACACCTTTTCCTGACAACTTCACATTTTGAATTCAGGAATTTCAAGAATTCTAGCAAAGAGGATTCTGAAATGACGTCTCTACCGATAGCTATAAAGATTGGACTTTAGGACTTTTGTATGTTGGGCTGGTAGCTCAGACCGGTAGAGCGCTTCGCTTGCACCGAAGCGGCCGCGGGTTCAAATCCCGTCCAGTCCATCCCTTTTTTCCGTTGTTGAGAAATATGACTTATTAAACTCTAAATACATCGGTCTTTCAATTCTCGGTTTTATCAGGTAATACAACTCTCGTGCGATCTC
>JAEOUB010000238.1 GCA_016839545.1 Candidatus Kariarchaeota archaeon
ATCCAATGCTGATTTTGCCCTGAGTGTTTGTTGTCATCCCGTAGTTGGGCATCATGTCCCAGACGATGTGCCAGCCGAAGATGGCTTTGTAGAACTCGGTTGTTTCCTTTTCTTTCCCCACAAGGGCTGGTATCTCTAGATGAGTAATTACTGCTGCTTCGAGAGCAGTGCTGTCGTTTGGTGATATTTGTTCTGTCATAGTATCACTTGAAGGCAATGCCTTCACGAATCAGATATGGACAAGAACGGTTAAGAGCAGTCTCTGACAGTAAAGAAACCAACTGACAAAATTGTCACCGCTGACTTATATTGTCTCGAAACACTTCAACTCTCCATTAGTTGACATCAACTCGATAGCAACTTTGGGATCAAACAGCCCGCGGTTCAGGATTTCTTCCCAGAGTTGAGAAGTCCCATCGCCATCCATAGGTATCAGATAGCTGTGCTCTCTCCCCCTGACAAAGATGTAGAGTTCATCTGAGTCGAGGAAATCTCCTGTTTTGAAACAGATCCTGATGCATTCATCCCAGTTTATACTGGCAGTCCAACTGGGCATTCCAGGTGGTGAAACATCAAGCTCTATGGTGTCTTCATTGACTCTGACAACAAACCATGGTATCAATACCATGCTGTACTAGGGTGATCTACTATTATCAAGATGGGGGTTGCCTAGGTGATCATAAAGTCAGTACTTGAGGACTGTATCCCATCAGCTCAATGCTCCTGCGAAAATCCTTCCCTGATAATACAAGTGTCTGGGTGTTGATGTTGGGATGGAATGCCACTTCCTGTGCATCCCAGAGTTGTCTGTCAACGAGGTAGTGCACCATTTTCTCCTCGTCATTCAGGAGCCCAAATGGGGAGACAGATCCAGGTTCGAGATTGAGTATCTCCATGAGCTCATCAGCTGATGCAAAACTGAGTTTCTTTGCTCCCAGTAGTTTTCTGATCTCGCTGAGTCTTGCTGTACTCTCAGCCTCCGCAGAGAGCAGAAAGTACTGTTTCCTCTTGCTGTCCTTGAGAAACAAGTTCTTGGCATGTGTTACCTGCTCCATGCCACTTCTGTGGTTACGAGCCTCCTCCACAGTGTATACAGGTGGGTGTTCAATCACTCTGAAGGAAATCTCATGTGTCTTCAGAAATTCTGTAATTCGCTCACTGTCCACTTCTCACACCCCACTTGGAAAATATATATCACTGAAGTACTGCTGGATTGCCTCACTATCAATTGACGGGTTCTGAAGTACCTCTGCTCGAAACATCCGGGTACTGCTGACATTGAGCTCATAGAATACCTGACGCAGGAGCTTACCTCTATCTGAAGTATGGTATTTGAATTCCAGGGGCTGAAGATTGGATATGGTTTTGCCGACCAATCCCATGTCAAAGAGTTCCTTTACACGTCGTGAGAGCATCTTGCCTGACATATCAGGGTAGCGTTTGAGAATGTCTGAGAAATGCAGTTCTTCAAACATCAGGCTGTTGAGGATCTCGTACGTCCATTTCTTGCCGAGGATGTTGAGAAGATAGGTTGCAGGTGACTGATTAAAGACGGGTATCACCGAGTTGGTATAGGCTCATGGATTCTTAACTCTTGGGGCTTATGACTCAGACCATATCCCAATAAGGTTACCAAAGGGATCCTCGAAACGGCTGATGAAGCCATTCTCTCCACTTAACGGGGTTTTCTCTATCAATATTTTCCCACCTGCTTCGGTTATCCTCTGCATTGCGGCCGGGATATCACCAACATCAACATAGAAGATGATGTTTCCCCGGGGCTGTACCTCATCGACCAGTCCGATTCCAATTGAGAGGTTGGTTCTCCCACCCTCGTTGTTGACGAAGTAGTAATCGGGAAATGAAGCCTTCTCAATCTTCCACTCTGGAAATGCTAGCTTGTAGAATTTCACACCATCGGGAAGATTGGGCACTCCGATCTGCAGGTGGACAATGCTGTTGTTCATCAAGATTGTTTGACTTTGAAAATATTAAACAATTCTCCCTAAGGATCTTCATTATGACGCTTTCCTTGAGATCAATCCTCGACCTGATCCAAAACCCCTATGGGAATGACCGAAGAAGGAAAAATTAAAACCATTATTCCAAAAGAGCTGGTGTGCGCATCTCCTTCATCCATCCCGGAAGTATCCAAACCGTGTCAGGGGGAACCTACTATGATACACGGATGATCGAGGAGTGGAAGAAGGAGCACACCGTTACAGTTCACG
>JAEOUB010000239.1 GCA_016839545.1 Candidatus Kariarchaeota archaeon
AGGCATAGAGGTCATTCTCAATATTGAAACGATCCATAGACCCCAGGGTCTTGTCCTTGATCTGCTCTCCCAGTACCTGGTATGTGGGAACGTCATAGAGTACCCGGTAAAAACCAGTATGGTCAATATTGATCTTGAAGAAGGTACAGGAGGGATCGAGTACAAAGTCAAAGTTGGAATCTGACATCAGAAATGCATCATCCTTGGTTCCCGTGGGCAGATACTGCCTGATAGTGATAGGTATCATCCACTTGGTATCATATTCACGGTTCATGTAGGTATACCGCTTCTGTGACAGAGAGAGTGAGGTTCCCATACGAGTGGCAGATACTATGGGATATCCCATCTGCATCACCCAACCTTCCATCATCTTGGATATTGGCTTGCCAGAGACATCTTCAAATGCCTGCCACAGGTCTGTCGAGCCGGCCACATCGTACTCATGTTTCTTGAGGTAGTGTCGCAGACCATCTCTGAACATAACATCACCTAGAAAGCCTTCCAGCTGTCGTAGCACGCTTCCACCCTTGCTGTAAAGAATGGGGACGGTCTTGACAGTGTAGGCTGCCGGTTCATCTCCAGCCTGCTCAATGGGTGCAGTCTCATGGTAGCCATCTGCAGTCAGTGCACCATTGGTGGTTCCCTGCACGAAGTAATCAAAGATACCGTATTCTGGCTCAAAGTGGTTGATCGTCTTGTATGCAAAGTAGGTGGCAAAGCTCTCGTTGAGCCACACGAATTTCCACTTATCAGGACTCACCAGGTTGCCAAACCACTGGTGGGCAATCTCGTGTGCTATGACATTCTTGATCGATGCCTTTCCACCCTCTGTGGTCATACCAGGATAGTAGAGCAGGGCATTCTCCCTGAAGAGAATGGCACCCCAGTTCTCCATTGCCCCAGCAGCAAATGCAGGAGTGGCAATCAGATCCATCTTGGACAGGGGGTAGTCAATAGCGAAATACTCCTCACAGTATTCCAGAGATTTCTTGCCGTAGTCCATTCCCAGACCACCGTACTTCTCAGGTTTGCCGGGAGATGCAACCACACGGATGGGGATAGTTTTGTACTTCTCCTCAATCCACTCAAATTCGCCAAATCCAAAGAAGACCAGGTAGGTTGACATTTTGGGTGTTCGTTCAAAGGTGACCCGCTTGAGATCATCTGCCAGGGGTTGCTCCTGCAGGATAGAGGTATTGGAGATGGCCACAAAATCACTTGGTAGTGTGTAGCTGATATCAAATGTTGCCTTGAGCTCAGGAGTATCAAAACAGGGGAAGGCACGACGTGCATCACTCTCCTGGAACTGGGTGACAGCTACAAACCGGTTCTCTCCATCTACCTGGTACTGACTACGGTAGAGTCCGGCAAGCTTGTCATTGATCTCTCCTCGATACTCAATCATCAGGGATATGTCTCCTGAGAGGTCCCTTCCCAGCTTGATTGTCAACGTCTGAGCTGCCAGATCGATGCTGTACTCCAGCTCCTTGCCCTCATGTAGAATACGATCGACAGTGATATCTAGCACATTGAGGACAACGGTGTCCTCGGGATGATGTACGGTCAGATCAAGTGTCATATTACCTCTGAAGGTAAAGGCTTCCATATCTGGTGTCAGATGTATCGAATAGTGACGGGGGACCACAGGAGTCATAGCCCCACACTTCCTGACGAATTTAAAAAAGCTTTATTCGACCTGCCCACATCCTTACAAAATCTGTGTTCTATGATGAAAGACCACCTAGGAGGGCAAATACTGAAGTAGTAAGACTTTGGTGCTGTACTGGGTATGAAATACGCATTGGGTACACTTCTCGTGGGATATGTGGCAATCTTTGCCATTGAGCAGTATGACACAATCGTGTACGGGGGAATGATATTATTCTGGCTCCTGTTCACATTTTCCATTATCTCCAAGAGATTGGAGGCAATCAAAGGGCCTGATAAGGTCAGAGTGACAATCAATAGCCTGGTGGTCACTGCGATCCTGGCAGGAGCTCTCTACTATCTTGTCAACAGTGGAATCCTGGCCACCTGGCTGATACCACCACTTCTTGCACTGCTGGTGCTTGCCCGGGGAATACTGAAACTGGTGATTAACCTGGGTGTGAAGGAACCCCGGTCCTTTGGCGTGATGTCAGAAACCGATAAGGGAGATACTGTCCGTTCCAAGGGTGAGAAGAAGGTTGCTGACTGGCTGTATTCCAATAACATTGAGTACGAGTACGAGCGGAAGATCACTCTGCCTGATGGCTCTACCATACTGTCTGATTTCTACCTGAGGGAATCTGATATCTTCGTGGAGTACTGGGGAATGGCAGGAGCAGACAATGAGACCGGTGAGAAATACCGTGAGCGAAAGGAGGAGAAGAAAATCCTGTATGAGCAGCATGGCTACAAGCTGATGGATATCTACCCGCACCATCTCTATGAGCTGGACAGCTATATTCCTGACCAGATCAAGATACTCACGGGTAAGAAAAGGAGTTTTCTGGGATGGCTCAGATTCCTGTTTGGCAACAAATCTGAGACCAAGAGTACAGTCAGTACAATAGATCCAGTGGTTGAACCTGAGTCTGAACAGGTAACTGAACCTGAGAAGATTGAAAAACTGGAAAAACTCTTCTGTACCAATTGTGGTGGAGAGGTTGCCAATGTCGGTGATTTCTGTGTCAAGTGTGGTACGCAGATGGATGGATAATCACAGATACTTTGATTTGTAAGCTTTGGCAAGATCTGCAACTGTGGCATCATCACTACTTGCTGCCAGTGCCAAAACCAGTTCAGACAGTGTTTTGAGCTGATCTCCACCTGTTGCCGGTGCAGGTGCAGCGCCTCCGATAGAGAGAGGAATTTCCTTCTTTGATTTGTAATTGAGGTTGCCACCGAATTCAAAACTGCTGAGAATACCCTGCTCAATCAGTTCATTGAGAACCTCATTCAGTGCGTTCAGTTTCTCCTTCTGAACTTCCTGAGTCTCTTGCCCGTACTTCATAATAACCTGGAATTTGAGTTCCTGCTCGCCTAATGTGGTGCCAACATCTGGGAAGAAGCCCATAAGGTGCCGTAGTAGTTCTTGTTTGCTCATAAGTGATCCAGGGAAAGTGTCTTTTAATATTTATTGACCCGCGTCAGCTAGGTCTTGAGGGATTGTATCTTGGTAATGGCGGCAAGAATTGACAGTCCTTTCTCTGTGAGAATATAATTCTTCTTCTCATCCTGGATGACATACTGTGCACTTTTGAGTGGGTTAAGATGGTAGATCAGGTGGCCAGCCTGTAAATCCAGTTGATCTTCAAGCTCTTTGAACCGTTTACGACCGTGTCGGATGGCAAGCAGGATCTCTAGCCGTTTGAGATTGCTAATGGGGTCAATTACCTGTCGGTAGGCAAGCTCTGAATTGAGGTCACTGAAATCCTGAAAATGGAGGGTTTCTGGTGCTGTCTGTCGGCTGACCAAATCAATATAGTGGCCAATCTGATCATGCAGTTCTATCAGTAGCGGTCTACAGTCATCTTCTATTGGAGAGGAGAGGAACTGGTGAAAACGATTGAGAAGCTCGTGAATCTGGGTTGTATCCACCAGGCTAGATGTCAGAGTATCAAGTTCAGATAGCTGAGCGGTATGGAGTTTGCATACTGATATCTGTGGCATCAGCAGTTGGATTACCTGCTGAAAGTACTGGAGCTGCTGCTGGTGGAACTGGAGCTGGATACCGCTGAGATGCTGATTCAATTCTGAATACAGCGAATTCAAGCGTTCCCGGTAGACCATGATAGTGGTAGCGTGTCTAGATTGATAATTCTTTGTATCGGTCAACTGAACTCAAAACCAATTAGCCTGAGGAAGACAAATGTTTTCTCCAGTAGCTTGCCTGAATAGATAGCATGATTGATGAAAGATGAATTCTCAGGGTAGGAGGTAATGTAGTGATGCAGGGTCTCCGGGTCAATATCATCAATGAGGTTGGAATAGTTAAACCGTGCCAGAGCAGGTAGCTGTATTGCCGAGGTAATATCGATGGGATTATTCTCGACATTGAGGTATTCCATCTTTTTGAGATTGGAGAAGGCTGTACCTGCCACTGTATGGAGATGATTGAACTGCATGTCAAGGGTGACCAAGCTCCTGAGATCCTTGAAATCATCCTCCTCAATACGTGATAGCTGGTTGGAGTTGAGATTGAGATTTATCAGAGTGGTCAGTGTGGCAAAGGCACCTTTGATTTCTGTGAGTCGATTCTTCACCAGGTGCAGGGTAGAGATACGGTGCAGTGGTGCAAATACACCATCAGGTAAGCTCTCCAGCAGATTATTGTCGAGGTGAAGAGATTCCAGCCGGTGAAGATCGGCAAAGACATCGTGATCCAGAGATTGTAGCTGATTATTCTGCAAGCTGAGCTGACGCAGATCATACAGGTTGCCAAATGCCTGCTCGGGAAGTTTTGTCAGCCTGTTCTCACGCAGATGCAAAGATCTCAGTGATGACAGTGCTGAGAAGGATGAAGTCTCAATAGTACTGATCTGACAGCGGTTCAGCTGTAAATTGCGGAGATGAGACAGTCCTTCAAACGAGTTATCATCTATAATTGTCAGTGGATTGTCATTGAGCAGGAGACTGGTGATATGTGATTGCTCGTCAAAAGCATAGGTTGGAACATGGTCCAGTTGACAGAATTCCAGCTTGACAGATATCAGCTTGGGAAGACCTGCAAAGGCATCCTCCTCGAAGATACATTTCGGTTTATTGTCAAATCTGAGCTCCTGAAGGTGTTTGAGTGGGTTGAAAAATCGACTGGGTACCCTACGAATTCCAAGCCAGGAAAGATCAAGAGCCACAATTCTGCCTTTGATAATGGTGGTCTGTGATTTCTCATAGACTATCCAATCGAAGTAACTCTCCTTGCCAATTGAGGCCAGCATAGTCCGCAATGCTTTCTCCTCAGTTGCCAGAAGCTCAGTCACATATTATCCACGCATTCCTCATAATTAAGGGTGATTACGCACAGGATCTGCTAGAAATCGAAGCAGTTCAGCTGCCGCACTCTCCCTGCTCTTCTGTTTGGAGCCACCTGTTGCTGTGGCACTTTTGATTTCTCCACGAATATCAATCGATACTGTGGCCTCGAATACAGGGTTGTGATCAGGTCCTGATTTGGAAAAAGTATAGGAGGGTAACTTGATTCTCTTACGCTGGGTGTATTCCTGCAGGTCACCAATGGGATTGCCAGTATTATCACCCAGATCGTGAAGCAGTGGTTTCAGTTGTACATACCACTGTTTTGCCTTGTCATAGCCCCCTTCTGTGAAGAGTGCACCAAAGATTGCCTCGATCACATTGGCACGGTCACGCCTGGTGAGGGTGTAACTTGGGGCTGCGATAATCAGGTCGGTGATACCCAGCTCATCTGATATTTTTGAGAGGGTGGTATTCTTGACCATAGAGGATCGTGTAGTGGTTAATTCTCCAGGAGCAAATTTATCATTGGAAGATACCAGGTCCTCCATGACCAGGAGTCCAAGTACTGCATCACCCAGTGTCTCCATCCGCTCATAGTTGGCAATATCAGGATCGACATACTTGAAGGAAGGATGTGTCAGTGCCTCTTGCAAGAGATCTCTGCTGAGATCAAGACTTTCCTGAAGGGCACTCAGATCCATATATTCTGGTAAGATATCGTCTATTTATGCATTCTCAGACTCGGAAGTTTGGTTGAGGAGCAGAGGATATTGCTGCTGACGGTAATCAAAGAGATGGTCCAGGTTTCGCTTTACAGCCAACGCATGAACTAGGGGCTCAAGAAAGAAGCCAGGAACAGCATACTCAACGTGGTCCACAATCAGAGTACCCCCATCTTTCGGGACAAAGGAATGGGTGTGTTTCCAATAGCGATAGGGACCTTTGGGCTGGGTATCAGTGAAGTAATCTGGAGGCGACCACTCGTCGATACGAGTCTCCCACTTGACGGGCATGAAGCCAAAGAGTCGCATCTTGAGATAGACGACAGTACCCTCCTGCATCACGATTGGTTCCTTGTTGAGAACAGTAACAGGAATAGTATCAGGAGTTACTTTGAGCAGATTGTCTGGATTGGCAAAGAAATCAAAGACCTCATTCTGAGGTCGGTTGACCCATGTCTCTCGGTGGATAGTTCTAATTTTCATAATATCACTTTGGCCTTATGAGAAACCTGCAGACGTTATCTCCAGATACTGTACGGTGAGTGGTTGTCACATCCGCCCCCAGGATTTCTCTGAAAAGTTCTTCCTCAACCTGACAGGCCTCACCGTAGGTATCGGCCACGCTGAGAATAGGACAGTTGAATTCCATCATCTCATAGGATTCAGAATTGGGAACCATATTCAACTCGACCATGTATCCCTCGTGATCACGTATTTTTGCAAGGGTACTTACCCGTTCTGCAAATGGCAACTCATCTAGTTGTTTGAGATACTCCTCCTTGATCTCATCCTGACGTGATTTCAGTGCCCGGTACACAGCTCTTCTTCCCAGCTCTGTCTCAATAAACTGGAGGACTGAGGTTGTGATAGATGAATAGGCCTTGGGAAAGATATCCTTAGAATTGGGTGCCAGTCTGAATGCAGTCCTTGGCCTTCCCACACCGATATTGATCTTGAAACGCTCGATAATTTCCATTTCCTCAAGCTGGTTGATATGGTTCAATACTCCCATCTTGGTGAGATTGAGCTCCTTGCTAAGTGTGGGAAGATCCATCTGACCCTCCCGCTTCAATATCACAAGGATTTGACGTTTTGTTGAGCTGAAGGAGGTGATAAGTGCGTTCTCATTCATGTCCTGTATTTTCATATCGCTCACTCCGTATATACAATTTGTAAAGGGGTTGGTGTATATAAGAAACTAGTGGTTTTCCCTATTGTACCCTAGATAATATCCTTGAAGAAAGCCTTGGGAATAATTGTAGGATAATCCTTGTTCTCAACTGCTGCCACTTTGGTCGAAATCTTCTCAAACAGGGGAATGATGACATCCAGTTCCTCATCGGCCACAAAGAAGAAGGGAATGACATAGGTGGCCTCGGTATCAAGGATGATCCGGTCCTCCTCAACTTCGATTGATGTTATCTGATTGTAGGTGAGATAGAGGTCCTCTTCAAGATCAGTGAGATCGCGGGGTAGAGATATCCCGTATTCAAATACTGATAGAACTGATTCCTCTCCAAAATCGTCAGTTGCCTGAAACCGGTCAATGGTTGACTGCAGGAAGAAGATAACCAGGGCTGAGAAACCGATCCAGACCAGGTAATCTATTGCCGAGAAGGTGGTACGCCCCCGGTTGATGACCAGAAGAGAGAGAATGACAAAACTGACCTGAAGGAAACGTGTGAATCCCTTGACTTTCTGCCTGTAATTGGCAAATGCAAGGGTATGCCCGAGTTCGGTGGTATAGATCAACTGACCTTGGTATGTCATAGCTCTATATCCAGCGATTTTCTGGCACTGATTAACCCATAGATGAGGGTAGTTGCTGCAGTGATAATTGCTGCCACATACATAAGTGAGGTATAGGTCTGAAACTGAGAGAATACAAGGAGGGCTAGAATGGGACCGATTATCTGTGAGATGGAAAATGAAGCCTCAAACAGACCTGTTGAAGTACCCACCATGTCGAGCTGCAAGCCTCTATACTCAACCGTTCTCAGACCTCCAACAAGGAAAAATGCAAATGAGAGACCGAGAAGTATCTGAGTCAGACTGATCTGGAGATAGTTTGTGGCCAATGGAAATGAGGCGAACGCCATTGCAGACAGTAGAGTGCCCAGTAGCAACATTCGCTGTGGATCACCCCGATCGGCGGCAAGTCTCATAACCACTGCCTGAACTGCGGTATTGATAGCCAATGTCACCCCGATCTGTCCACCTGTCAGACCCAGGTCCTCCTGCAGGAAGAGTGGCCAGTAGATCCAGATTGATGCTCCTGATCCATGACGTAGGATCACAACCAGGTATACCTGCCAGTTATGGCGAATGACAAGCCCGTATCTGGGTGGAGTGACAGACTTGCGTCGGGTCTCCACATTGCCTCCCACGTCACGCAAGAGAGCGTAGAGAAAGGCACAGCCGTAGAGTATCCCTCCGAATATGAATGCGGCCTCCAGTTGGAAATACTGTGCTAGTGCTCCATTGATCAGTGCTCCCAGGGTCCATCCCAGTGCTCTCCACGAGGAGAGTTTTCCCATGGGAGTTGAAGTATCAGATGCCAGAGCGATAATTGCTGCTGGAAACATACCGAGGGAGATACCATTCAGCAGACGAAATACTGCAAAAGTGGTGAATGAGGATGGCAAGATGTAGATGAAGGTGGTGATGGATGCACTCAGCAGGCCAAGAAACAGGAAAGGACGTCGACCACGACTGTCGGTCAGCTTGCCAAAGAGAGCATTTGATGCAAACAGGGCAAGTGAGTAGGGAAGTGCAAGATATCCAATCTCAAGATCTGTCAGACCACGGTCGTAAAAAAGAAGAGGCAGGTAAAAAACAGCTGCTGTGATGCCAACATTGCTCATGAGGTAGATAACTCCGAGGTCGGAGCCACGAGCCATAGTGACGAAATAATTCCAAGCGATAAGAACTGTTGTACCGGTGTTAGAATGAAATCATTCCCAGATCCTCAAGTGTGGCTCTGACAGTCTTTGAGGCTTCTTCCCTGGTGGAGATGAATGTAACAGTATCCAGACCCTCCATCATCTCACGATCTGAGGAATTGTCACCGAAAACATACCAGCTGTAGTCTGCCTGATTGAGACCTTGTGTGAAATGAGAGGTGGCCTGTGCCTTGGACCAGCCCTGTGGAATGACATCAATACCGAGGTGATGCTTGAGGATCCTGACACTGTCCTGATTGTTCCAGGCAAGATCACACAGATCATGGACTTTGGTTGTTGGCACATTGGTATTCTCTGCTATACTTAGCTGAATATGCTTTCTCTCCACCCACAGAGAACCGTGAGAGGGATAGTCGTGGTACCAGGTATCAGGCTCAAAATACACAGTTTCACGATCGCAGACCTCTGCCAATGACTGTATCAGATCCAGTCTGTGATCCAGGAATTCTGTTGCCTGCTGTTGCAACTGTACTGATTCTCCATTGATTGTGGCAAGTCCAAACTCGATATAGGTGGGAAAATCCAGATAGTTCATCCTGTTCTGCTCTGAATATTGTTTTCGTAGCCAACCGTCAGAACGACCTGTGACCAGTGCAATAGGAGTATCAAGCTGGAGTAATCGATCCATCAGTTTGATATCAAGTACACTCTTGGTCATATGTGGCAACGTCAGACAGCCATCAATATCGAACAGGAACCCAATCATCTCAGTATCCTGTCAGGAAAGAGCGTCCATAAAAAGTTGATCCAACCGGTCTCATTATCACGCAAGCGAGAAGATCGTGCATATCCCTTATCGGTGAGCCGATAGAGTACCAGTCGGATATCCTTGATATCAACCTGTGATAGTTTCTCCTCCATGTGCTCTATAGTGATAGGATCCTCGGACGAGAGAAGAATACGCACCACATCTGCCGCAATATTACCCATTTCATGAGTAATCTTATCGAGTACCTGCTGATGCTCTGCGCTCATGGGCGGTGAGGGGTTGGGAATTACATAAACGTTTACAGATAGAAATAAGCTCATGATAATAAATTTTTAAGATCTAGCCAAAATTGATGCCATCAGGAACCGGCTCAAATTCGGGAAGTCCATGTAGCAATGTGATGAGAAAATGGACCTGTCCACGGTGAAACTGGTCATGATCAAAGAGGTCCTCAATCAGGTACCTCACTGTTACCATCTCACCCCAGGGTGCCTTTGCCTCCGCATCCAGCTGTTCCTTGGTAATTGAGAGGAGAAGGTCCACGCTGGTCTGCTGCACCTCGTCAAATGCCTGTACTATCTGCTCAAGAGTTGCAGGAGGTGCCTGCTCCAGTCTGAACAAGATATTGCCCACCCACTGTGCCCGTACACTGAGCTCATGCTGCTTAATTGTGGGATCAATAGCAATCTGCAGGTAGCGGATCTCGTTGGCCAGGGTATGTCGCAGGATCTCTGCAATCGACCACTGGTGTTCTGAGGGCCGCTTTCCAATAATTTCGGGGGGTAGTTGTTTCAATCGATGCAATGTTGTATTCCTGCGTGTTACCATGAGGTCGTATCGATCGATGTAGTACAAGGGAGAGAGTTTCACAGGGAAAATCTTGGAGATGACTATTTGAAATCTCGGAGGTATGAGTGATCAGTAGATAATTCTGTTCTTCTCAGGATTGCTGACCTCATCCAGCTGGTCAAGTTCATCCTGGGTGAAGGTAACCTCAGAGGCGGCAATGGTATCCATCAATTGATCCACGGTTGTGGCTCCAATGATAGGAGAGACGATGGTAGGCTGATGCAGCGTCCATGCCACTGCTGCCTGAGCAGGAGTGATACCTTTGTCAGTGGCAATCTCGACAAGTTTCTCCAGGATCGACCAACCCCGGTCGTTGAAATAACGACTCTCCACTCCACTTGAACGATCAGAGGTGGGAAGCTCTCCGTCCCGGGTGTATTTTCCTGTGAGAAAACCTGCTGAAAGGGGAGAGTAGGGAATGACTGCGATGTTATACTGCTTGCACAGATCCATGAGC
>JAEOUB010000240.1 GCA_016839545.1 Candidatus Kariarchaeota archaeon
AGGAGACCCAGTCATGGAAATTCTTGGGATTGTCTCCCCAACCCCGAAGAAGTACCTGGAATGCATGAGAATGACCATTGACCAACCCTGGCAGACAGATCCCTGAGAGTTTGATTGCATCGCCCCCCTCTGAACCCAGATAGCTGATTTTGCCTCTTTCATCTACCTCAAGATACCAGTTCTTCCGCAGAGTACCATCATGATAGATGTAATCCGCTTGGAAGAGAGCCATAGAAGATACAGAAATTGTCACCTTATTATCTTCACGGGACTTCGGTGGAATAGTCTTCTCAATTCTTCAGAATCGTGGTGATCAGGGTGATCATTCTCTCTATGCCGTCACTAATTGACTCAAGTGTGATATGTTCCTGTTCACTGTGAGCCACTCGTATATCACCGGGACCGATCAGAAATGTTGATTCTGCCTTGCTCAGAAGATACCTAGCATCTGAATTGAACCTGGCAATATCCGTCTCCAAACCGTCGCACGATGCCAATACGATCGGTTCGAACAGGGAGATTATCGAGTAACTTGTATGTGGGACATCTTCAAGCAGTGTATCCACGCGGGATATCACGGCAGAAGAAGCCTCTGCAAGTCTATACAGTACAGTGGCAGTGGCAGAAGGTGCATGTACATTGGCCGCCGTACCTCCTGTAAGTACCCCAATGTTGTAGAGAGAGGTCCCCATGTCAAACTCTGGATTTGAACCCACGGTTATTTCAAGTTGATCTAGAACAGAAACAAGCTCGTGGACTGCCGACCGACCTGATTCAGGAAAAGCACTATGACCAGCAATGCCCGCAGTTGTGAACTCAAGCTTTAGTAATCCCATCCCACGTGTACAGAGAAGATTGCGGGTTGGTTCCCCAACAATGGCCATCTGTACTGAGAAGTCCAACTGTTCAAGGTATTTTGCACCAATATGATCGGTTTCCTCACCAACAACGTATGCAAACCCAATATCTGAAGGAGATAGTAGTCCCTGTTGTGTCAACCTCACAGCTGTTGCAATCTGAGTAATGATCACACCTTTGGCATCGCAGGCACCTCTACCATGAATGACGCCATCTTTCAATGTAGGTGCTATGAACGGTGGTACTGTGTCAATATGGGAGCAGAAGAGGAGTTTGGCTGATTTCAGGTTGCAGATCACATTTGATCTCCCCTCGACTGACTGGTGCTCGGCATCGTAGCCGAACGAGGCCAAATAGGAAACAAGCCACGCTGCGACCTCATTCTCATTTCCCGAAATACTCTCAATTTCCATGAAAGCCATGATATCATCGCTGATTGACACAATCTCACAGCAGAACACCTCTTGAAAAAACCACAACACCGGAGTCAGAACTTTGGACACATCGGTATTAGAATCTTTCACGAGTGGATATACAACTTTATGAAAATATGGTAGTGTACTATCGTATGGACAGGATCGTGGAGTGTGTTCCCAATTTCTCTACTTCAGATCCTGTGGTGATTGACCAGATCGCAAGAGCAATCAACGAGTGTCAAGGGGTAGAATTGCTTCACATTGACCCTGACAGGGATTACAACAGGACCGTCTTCACATTTATTGGTACACCTGAAACTATCGGTGAGGCTGCATTTGCCGCGATCAGCAAAGCTACTGAGCTGGTTGACATGACACAGCATGTCGGACAGCACCCCCGTATCGGCACAACAGATGTCTGCCCCTATGTCCCGTTGAAGAACGTAGATGAGCAGGAGTGTGTTCTACTGGCTAACAGACTCGGAGAGAGAGTGGCAACTGAATTGCATATACCAGTATACCTCTATGGTTTGGCAGCCAGGAAATCAGATCGTAGAGCACTTTTCAATATCCGGCAAGGAGAGTATGAGGGACTTGAACAGAAACTTCAGGATCCAAACTGGAAACCTGATTTCGGCCCTGCAGTATTCTCAAAGAAAGCAGGAGCGGTGGTTATCGGTGTTAGAAATATTCTCATTGCCTATAATGTCAGTTTGGATACCTCAGAACTAGAAATTGCGAAGACTGTTGCAGAACGAGTGAGAGAGTCTGGGCGGTTGGAAAAGGGCCAACGACTGAGAGGCAGATTTGATGGTATACAGGCATTGGGTGTGACCCTGACCAGAGATGGAAGGTCATCCTGTCAGGTATCCACCAATATCCTGGATAGTACCAAGACAGGTATCGATCAGATATTTGACGGAATTGTTGAGGAGGCAACTCTTGTAGGGGTGCGTGTGACTGAAAGCGAGCTAATTGGTCTTATCCCATTGGCAGCGGTAGAGTCTGCATCTCAAAGACTCGCCCCTGAAATCACAGATATCAACGACAAAATAGGGAAGGTGCAATCCCACCTCAAATTACGTGAGGTTCTTTCAGACAGGATACTTGACTTCAAAATTGGCAGAGCCAATAATACACAACTCAATCCATGAGGTTAAAATCCCAAGTAATGGGAGATCTGTGTGGATATTTTTAGACTGACCTCTCGGCCTGATATCTCATATTTCTACAAATCAGATGACAAGAAAGATCTGAGATTGGGTTCTCTGGTAAAGTCAAATCCACTGAGTTATGATGATGCCACTTTCGTTCTTGTCGGTTATCCCTCTGATCTAGGTGGACAGAATGAAGAGAGAGGAGTGAGTCAGGGTCCAGATGCTGTCAGAAAAGCTCTCTATCGACTGGCATATCCCAGGGAACTGGAAGGTCCAGGATTTTTCGATCTAGGCAATATCATCTTGGAAGATACTATTGAAATGTGCCATGAAAAGCTGTACAACGTCGTCAAACGGTTGCTTGAGGATCAGAAGACTGTGATCGTTCTTGGCGGAAGCAGTGATATCAGCTATCCCGACCTGAAAGCACTTCTTGAAACTAGCTCAGACATATCTGCTATTAATGTCAACAACAAATACAATGTCAATGAGGGGGAGATATCCAATGAGACCCCATACAGGATCCTTCTAGATGAAGGTAAAATCCAGGCAAAATATCTCATCCACCTCGGGATACAACCAGCTGCCAATTCCTACCACTACCATCAGTACCTCAAGGAGAAAGGGTCACAAATTATCTATCAACGGGAGATAAAACTTGGTGGCCTCAAGTCTGTCTTTGACCGGGTTCGCACCGCCACACTGGGACGTGCCCTATTCTGGGGATTTGATATGAATGTCTTAAGCTCATCCGATGCACCAGGGGTATACACAGTCACTCCTACGGGAATTTCTGCAGATGATGTAGTGGAACTGGCAAGATTTGCCGGTGCTCTTCCCAATTCCAAGATCATCGAGATCAGCGAATTCAACCCCAAACTTGATGTGGATAACCGGACAGCCCGTCTGGTCGCCATGATGATCATCCACTTTGTATCGAAGAGAGTACTCTGACTGAGAAGAAAATTGTTGCATACGCAACAACTATGGTTAAGTCAAACCGACCCTCTAGGTCAGTTATGGCAGTATCGACCGTACCAATTATCATAGATGAACTCAAGTCGACCAAGGAAAAACCAGATATGACAAATCTGGGTTTTGGTCAATCGTTCACCGATCGAATGCTGATTTGCAAGTGGTCAGAAGGCAGCTGGGATACCGCGCGTATCACTCAGTACGCCGACCTCCACTTACCACCGGCTACTGTGGTCTTCCACTATGGCCAAGCTATCTTTGAGGGTATGAAGGCATACCGCCATCCTGATGGCTCTGTCAAGCTCTTCAGACCTGAAAAGAATGCAGAACGGTTCAACCTCAGTGCTCGTCGCATGGTTATGCCTGAGATTGATCCAGAACTCTTTGTCGAGTATATCCGAAAGCTGGTAGATCTTGAGCGTGACTGGGTTCCCGATCGTCCGGGTAGCTCGCTCTATATTCGCCCCACAATGATTGCCTCAGCCCCTGAGCTGGGAGTCAAGCCCTCTCGTGAGTACATTTTCTTTGTCATACTCAGCCCTTCGGGTCCCTACTTCAAGAATGGGTTCAATCCCACCAAGATCAAGGTGGAGACTGAATACGTACGTGCAGTAGAGGGAGGAACTGGAAGTGCCAAAGCATCCTCTAATTATGCCGGCTCATTGCTGGCATCTACCATGGCCAAGAGCGAGGGATATGACCAGGTACTCTGGCTGGATGCAATGGAAAGGAAATACATTGAGGAGGTGGGTGCAATGAATATCGCCTTTGTTATCAATGACAGCATCTACAGCACCTCTCCGCGGGGTACTATTCTAGATGGAGTTACAAGGAGGTCCGTCAAGGTTCTGGCTGAGCAACGGGGGTACAAGTTTATCGAGGATCGGATCACCATTGATAGCGTGATTGAGAAGATCAAAAATGGGGAGCTGACCGAGATCTTCGGTATCGGTACTGCAGCTGTTATCTCACCTGTTGGACTTCTCGGCTACAATGGGGAGAAACTGACCATCAATAACAATGAGGTGGGTCCCGTCGCAAAGGATCTCTATG
>JAEOUB010000241.1 GCA_016839545.1 Candidatus Kariarchaeota archaeon
CCAAATACTACCACCTTGGAGAGCAGGTGGGAGACTACTGGGAAACAGGTGATGCACGAATCTACACCGACAATATGGCAGCATTACTCAGCCGAATACTTCGGATCGAAAAACTCGGCGATATGGATAATAAACAGATGCTACTCAATCTGATGAAATATGAGAGCATCATCGCCTTCTTGAACGTCACCGAAATCTACAACCAGATAGAGGACGACCCCAAACTGGAGGAATTTCTGCCCAAAGATTTCTTCGAGCGTCAGGAATTTATTGAAAGTGCCTCAAAGCTCCTGCTCTACATCCGCAATTTTGACAATATACGCCTCTTCAAAGATATCCTTGATGATATTGTGATCTGACAATCGAAAATAGAGCCCCTTTTCAATACATCTACCCTGACGGTGGTATGATAGACCTGCAGTCTTCAGTGGAGACCTACACCCTCCTTGATGGCCTTGAGCGAGAGATACACTACTGGAAACCCGAGGGAGAGATCAAGGAGATCCTGCTTGGCCTGCATGGTGCAATGGCACATCCCATTGATTTTATGCAGATGGGCATCTACATGAGGTCAAAGGGACACATGCTGGTGGTACCCACACTCCGGGGTCACCATCAAAAACGGGCTCATGTTGATAATTTCGAGCTGTTTGTTGATGACATGATGTTTACCATTGACAAGCTGCTGGCTGATTTTCCTGACGTTCCCATGTATATCATCTCACACTCCATGGGTACACTGCTGGCCATGCGGCTGATGACCACCAGGACACTGCCAGACCGTGTCAAGAAGATCGTGATGTCTTCTCCCTATATTGAGAATGCGGTGAAGATATCCCCCTTTGTGGTCAAGATCTCAGGGCTGCTCTCAACACTCTTCCCCAGGTTAAAGACCCCGGTGGACGACATCAGTAACCTGGTCACCAAGGATCAGGAGGTATCAGAACTGCTTATAGAGGCCACAGAACAGGAAATACGATCACCCGAGATCAGTATGCGACTGGGACGTGAACTGCTCAACTCACAGAATATGATCAGGGGTATGGACAAGGACAGATTCAACCTGCCCATGCTGGCCTTCATTGCAGGAGATGACCACATTGCCGATGCTCCCCACGCAGAGGAGTTCTTCTCACAGATGCCGGCAGTGGATATGGTGCTCCAGCCTGACAATTACCATGATAATTTCAACGAGAGGAACCGCAAGGAGACATTTGACAAGATTATCGAGTGGATCTCCAGCTGATGTTGTGGCAAAACTAGCTGAGCTATACTAATTCTGAGGTTCTGAGCCATCAGATTCTTGAGACTCTTGAGACTCTTGAGACTCTTGAGACTCTTGAGACTCTTCAGCATTCTTGGGTTCACTTACATCCTCAGGTTCACTTTCGTTGGGAGCTCTGGATTTATCCTCCTCGATACCCAGTGCCTCGAGCCGGTTGTTCCAGATCTGTTTTGCCAGTTTCCGCATATCCTCGATACTGTCAGTCTCGTCAATAATCTCCCTACCGAGCAGTGTCTCCAGAACATCCTCTATGGTTACCAGCCCCTGGGTTCCAAAGGCATCGACCACCACTGCGATCTGCTCCCTCTTCTGCAGGAAGTCCTCCAGCAGACGGGAAAGATTGTAGTCGATGGGTACTGTGAGGATATCACGTCTCAGGGCATTTAACTTGGTCTCACCGATTCCCTCTCCCTTGAAGTGCAGAATTTCATCAAGCAGGACAAACCCGGAGACCTGATCCAGATCACCCTTGTGAATGAGAATACGTGAGAACTCCCGCACACGCTCATCTTCCAGCACCTCGTCAACAGTGGAATCCTCATGAAAGGCAACGATTACTGTGCGGGGCGTGAAGATCTCTTTGGTAGTGAGCGAAGCAAGGCGAAACAGGTTCTGTATGATGCTATACTCACGTTCTTTGAGTTGCCCAGTTTTCTGACCCACACCGGCCATTGCCACAAACTCATCTCGTGAGAAGATATTGCCGGTTTTTTCCTTGGCAATCAGTTTGGTGATTCGTTCAGATACCCAGATAAATGGCAGCAGGATGAAATTCAGTATTCTGATATAGGTGACCACAGGACCCACCAGCTTTCGCCAGTGGACCACGCCAATGGTCTTGGGAATGATCTCGGAGAGAAAGAGGATGAACAGTGTCATAATTGCGGAGAATATCCCGAAATAGGCACTGCCAAAGACAATTGTTGCTTTTGCTCCAGAGCCGATGGCACCCACAGTGTGGGCAATGGTATTCATGGTAAGAATGGCAGCAAGTGACTGATCAATATTGGTCTGCCGCACTCCCCTGACGACCTCGGCATACTCGGCATCCTTCTCCTGCAGGTCAGCAACGTAGGATGGTGTGATATTGAGCAGTGCAGCCTCTGCAATAGAACACAGAAAAGAAAACACCAGTGCCAGTACAATGTAGAGGATCAGCCCGACAACATCGGCTGATGTCGGGTTGGCTTCAACCACCGTACCTGAGGGACCAGTTGCAGCCTGTACAAGAGTCACACCCGTTAGAAATAGCAATGCAAGCAGTGTCAGAGAATTGGATAACCGAACTTTCACAAGAATCACCTATCAGAGTTGCTCTTTGCAAATCCCTGATGGTATTTCACGGTAACAGATCTAGGCTTATGAACCTATCCAATAGGTGCATACCAACGGTGGGAAGCGACCGTTCCAAACAGATTGGCACTTCTACCACACATCGTACACAATCTTCAAGATTTACTGTCGAAAGTATAGCACATGGAGTCAAACAATGCACTGCTGTCAGTGGTCTTCTCTGCACTGGGCGGAATACTGCTACTGCTCACCGATTTCGCAGGGTGGACTGAGCCTACGAGTTATGGGGACAATGATTACTATGTCTTCATCGGCTCTGAATACGCCCCTCTCTTCTCCCAGCTGCTGGTTGCCATCATGGGTCTTGCTCTGCTTGCCACTGCCTATTTCTCCTACCGGGTGATGCAGGGAGAGCAGGGATTGGTCCGCCAGGCATATCAGCTGGCAATTGGATCTCTTGTCCTGGTCGTTGTCTCTGCGGTCCTGTTCTTTATCATTGCCTGGGATGCCACCTATAGCTGGCTGGATGTGGGCTTTTACGGTGGTCTGATTGGCTCAGCTGCCTCAATCTTCTTTCTGAGACAGGCGAACTGATGGGGGATCAGTGGTCGTGATCATTGAGACCTGAGAATACATCGATATAGGGTTCTTTGAAGCTGAAGACAGTGAAGATGAGGATTGCCAGAACAACCAGCCCATAGATGATGTAGCGGCCCCGGGGGGTGAATTCCATCTGCACAGAATTCTCAATGCTGTGGGCAAGGACTGCAACCACAATGAGTACACCATAGGAGTAGATGATCTCCACCACCATCGATTCTATGTGGGTACCAAATGCAGGTTGCAGGTACCAGACTGCCAGCATCATCCAGGGGATGAGAAAGCTGGTCAGCAGGCGAGTGGTCAGAACATTCCGGTCACGTTCAAGGTAGGTCTCGATCAGGATGACCAACAGGTAGGAGTAAAATGTCAGCTTCATGTGCTGAAAGATACTCTCGTCTATACCGCCAATAATGGCGAATACTGGGTTGGGGAAAAGGCTGTAGATGAAGTGGAGGATGCTGAAAAACAGGAGATAGAGAAAAATTTTGAGGGGCAACCAGTACTTGGCCTCTGTGATCATGGGTCAGGTGTTGACCTTGGATATTTAATCAGATCCCGCAGCAGGGGGATTGATGGCTAGATTTTCATAAGAATTGGGAAGAAACTGATAATTTTGCGATACAAAAACTCTATTTCGGGGCATAGAAAGCTGAAATGACAAATATTTGACGATAAGTAGTAATTGGAAAACAATGGTTAACAACAACACTTAAAATCAGATTTGACCTATCTGTCCCAATGAGTATTCTCAATCAGGACATGCAGGTGAGGTCAATTAACACCCATCTGATCCATCTGTTTGTTGGTCTGGTACTCATTGCCGCAGGTATCTTCGGGATCAGAGGCACTGATCCACTATCCATGCGGTTCAGGCTCTATCTGATCGTGCCTGCACTGGTTCTCTTCACTCTGGAGTATCAGAACTGGAAGCAGAGAAACTCGTAGATTGATTACCAACTGGTAATAACCTATTTTTATTAGACAACCTACATCCACTGGTATGGAACGCGATGAGATGACCACCAAGATACTGACCAAGATCTTTGCGGAGTCCGGCAGGCAACTGGATGAATTTGTACAACTGGTACGAGAGAACAACCTGAAGAAACATGGCGAGATCAGGTCATATTTCAAGGATGAGCACGGCTTGTCCTATGGCTATGCCAACACCCTGGCCCACATAGTGCGTGATGAGATCGAGGGAACAAGTACCGGTGATGCCTTGGTTGACAGTCATTACACGGGCAAGGAACACCTCAGACCCATCTATGATGCCATTATCAATCATGTCCAGGGATTTGGTGATGATGTTGAGATCTCTCCCAAGAAGAGCTACGTCTCACTCAGGAGGAAGAAACAGTTCGGACTGCTGCAACCCTCCACCAAGACAAGATTCGATGTCGGCCTCATTATCAAAGGCAAGGAGGTTGGGGATCGGCTTGAAGATGGCAACAAGTGGAACGGTATGTGCACCCACCGAGTCAAACTCGGGGATGAGAGCCAGGTTGATGACCAGTTGATATCATGGCTGAAAGAAGCCTATGAGAACGCAGGCTGAACTTCAGGCTGGAGTACGATCAGGTGTACTGAGGGTGAGGTTCCTATTTTTCAACTTGATTGACAGTTCAGGGTCTTTGACTGATTGTAGCTCCTCTGCAAGGAATTCAACATAATCGATAATGGCATCCATCTTGGGCTCAGGTTTCTTCTCCCTCTCCTCTATGGTCCTGTACAGTGAGAGTGCTTTGAGCACCTGGGTATGACTGATGATGAAAGCATTGGGATACCTGAAGACAACGACTGCAGAGGTAGAAATCATTGCCAGTGCCAGGAGCCCGACTATGTTGACATTGCTATTTATCAGATCTAGGCTATATTCTTGCCTCAGACTGAATATGGTGTAGATAGTATGGATCCCGATCAGGACGATATAGGTACCGACTAGCTGCCATAACCGTGCCACTTTCTTGATCTCAGCATACTTGAGGGGTGATTCGATTGTACCAAACATGACAATCATGAAGATACCCGACCCTATCCTGTATATCTCAGCATTGAGATGGATCAGCAGGCTGTTGGGCGATAGCCAGTAGTCATAGGGAATTATGAGATACAATGTGTAAAGAATGTGCAGAGTGGCATATGCAAATATCAGCTGGTACCAGCGTGAATTCCTCATTCCAGCAATAAGAAGACACATCACATAGACAACATAGTACATGAAAACCATGGTAAAATACTCCAGCTTGTGGAAGAACATAATATCCCGATGTTGCACGATCCCGTGAGCTACCATGTTGAGTTGTCCCAGCATGAAGACGGATGTGAGTACCAGGTACTCCTTGAAAGAAGTAAATCGGTAGGCTTTCAGGCAATACCATACTGGTATAAACACGACCAGGACGATAGCTAAGGCTATAAAGTCAAAAGAATTGAGTAGTAGCATGATTTATTACTTCCCTAATATAATATCGTATATGTTTTTTATTTGACTTCGGACTATTTCAAGGTTGTGTGGAAACTGAAGGTTACTCTATTGAGATTGCCTAAAAATAGGAGCAGAATAGAATGGTATTGATAAAAGATTATCTGGGTCTCAAAAGAACTTGTAGAACAGGAGAAGTGATGCATTGAGCCTCTCTTTCTCTTCCATGAGTTTGTTGCGTTCAATCACATTGTGAAAGTCTCTGATCAACTCGTCATCTGAGGGTTGCTGAGTGGGAGGCAATGACAATCGTAACCTCCCTTTCAGATAGTCCAGGAACTGACTGAACGATGGTCTACGGGTTCGGTTGAGATAGGGTTCGGGGGTTGTTGCTGTTTTCATGATAGTTCACCGTGACATGGTAAGTGTTGCTGACCATTATGTCACACTAATTATGTTATTGATCACACCAATATATAAATATAGCGCGTTTATCCCTTGATAACCCATTATTTCGGGTGTCAGAATGGTCAGTAGTGCTTACCATTAAATGTAACAATTTATGTTAAGTTGCAGTCTAATTTGCTTAGCCAACTAATAAGCTTTAAAAGCCATAGCAACCAAAATAATTTGGATTAGGTAATTCTATGGTACTGAGCACTGAAATTTACAGAAAAAAACCCAGATCAATGTCTGACGAGGAGAAGCACAACTACAAACAGGCTCTGCAGATATTTGATCACCATATCAATATGGGTACCTTTATGGAAGTTTCTGGTGAGGTCTTTCAAGAGCTTCATACCCAAACCACCCGTGATATAATTATCAAAATTCTCAGCAAAGGGATGGAAGATATTCACCCCAAGACTCTCGAGCCCTTACGAAGGTATGCCCTTTCGGGAGCTGAGATCCTGGAAAAAGTCAACGAGTACATTGCCTCTCCCGAATGTACGTGTGAGAGTCTGGAGTCTGTTACCAAATCCAATCTCTTCTTTCACCTCAGAAAATTGGAAGAGGGAGGATTTGTCACTGAGGCTGGAGTAATCAAATCGGGAAGACGCAATACGACCTATTACGGAAAGTCACACAAGGTATTCATCACCATGGAGTCTGGTTCACACAAGGTGTTCGGACTGCTCAAGGATCCTCTGTTCAAACAATTTCTCATGGATATCAATCCAGAGATCACTGCAGAACAGATTGACACTATATTAAGTGAACTGGATATCCTCAATGCAGGTGTTAGTGATTATTTCATGCAGTGGTTACAGGAAAACTCTGGACCCCTTCAGACCTACATGTTCAGCTTTCCTGATCTCTTTACTATCTTCGGGTTCATTCAACGGTTTAGACCTGAAACTACAACTGCATTGCAAAGTCTCAGCGATATGCTCCATATTGATCAGGAAAAATTGATACCCAAGGATAAGTAACTGTAATCGAGCAACCTGTGACCTCAATAGTCTTCGGGGATAAAAATCACCGCGATGATGTAAGCGAGGATACCCGCGCCTCCTGCGAATGTCAAAAGTATCCAAAGAAGTCGAACAATGTTGGGATCCATGTTATAATGCTCTCCCAAGCCACCACAGACACCAGCGAAAACTCGATCAGTACGACTTCTTGTCAACCGTCGAGAAGCGGTAGAGTACTGCCCTGAAGCCACGGCTCCCTGAGCTTTTGCTGTACCTCCCACGGCTTTTCCACACTTATTACAAAATTCTGAATTCAGGGGAAGTTCACTCCCGCAAGATTGGCAATACATAGGCATCAGTAGTGGATTTAGACTTATCAAGGTTTAGAATTGCGAATGGATAAGATAGGGTGATATCGTGGATGATGGTACTACCGTCGTCGTCTTGCCGGGACAATAACCAAACCCAGCAATGCCAAGAGCGAAAGGAGGATACAATATGTTGCAGGAAGAATTGAGAACGGTGTTTGTTCATTTCATCCTATTATCAAGAATGTGGTATTTGGCGCCAATTGCTGGTCATTTTAAGTTACAATGACCTCTGAAATACTCCTTCCCAGAATTTTCGGAACTCACCGTCTTCTCCTGCCATTTCAAGGGTAGAGATGAAGCGATCATTTGACTCTTTCGTGAGATGATAGCGAAATTGAAACTGCCGGAAATCCACAGGAATATTCTCATTTACGGAGTCAAAGCTGATTCTATCATCTGAGACTGCAGTTGAGAAGTAATTGTTGACAAATCCCATACCAGAAAATCCTTTGATCTTTACTTGATTGGACTCTGTATCATAGAACATAATGGATAGACCATCAGATACCTTATTCTCACCTTTCCAGCTTTCAGATTTCATGTGGATAAAGCTTGCTGCTGGGTAGTTGGTGACTATCATCTTTTCAATTGATTCAGGATCAGCACCTGTTGATTCTTCGGGGATGATTGTCCAGTTGCCCACCAAGAACTGCCAGTTATCAAGTGGAGAACTCATATGAAGACTTTGTAATTGATGTATAAAATACCATGATTACCTGAAAGTAACTAAGATGGATAAGAAAAATTGAGTTGGTTAGTGTGGTTAATCCATAAACCGCTTCAGCCATTTCCACTCATGCTGAATATCCGCTTCCAGCTGGTCAATCAACACCGGATCAACCCCACTAAATCTTCCCTGCAGGTCAAAGAATTCCCTGGCAGGTTTGCGTTTTGCAGGATCCTCAAAGCGTCTGGAAATTCGAGACAACTCGACAATACCGTCAACTGCCTCCCATGAGGGCCAGAAACCGGTATCATTGGCAAGTTTACCAACCTCGACAATATCTCGTGTATCGACATCCCATCCTGGTGGACAGGGAGAATAAATCTCGATATACCTGAACTGATCCTTGAACTCGGTTGCAGCCCGAGTGATTTTGTCAAATAAATCACGGGGATAGGCTGCATTGGCGGTTGCCACATAGCCAACTTCCTGTGCCAGCATCATTCTTGCGATTGACTTGGGTCGGGAAGTTTTACCTGATGAGGTGGTAGTGGTCTTTGCGGCTCGGGGTGTGGCCCCTGACTTTTGGTTGCCGGTATTCTGATAGCCCTGGTTGTTGTACATGATGTACAGTATGGGCTCATTCCTCTCGGCAGCACCACTCAGAGATGCAAACCCGATATCAGCAGTACCTCCATCACCGGCCCACACAACCACCTGTGTATCCTTGCCATCAAGCTTCAATTTGCGTGCAATGGCAGAGGCAACAGGAGGTGCTGAGGCAAATGCAGTATTGAAAATTGGCACATTCATCCCATATCCGGTTCCAGTACCCTGGATAACCGATGTACAGCAGGCAGGCACCACCACAACGGCGTTACCACCCAGTGCAGACAGCGAATGCTTGAATGCCAGGTTCA
>JAEOUB010000025.1 GCA_016839545.1 Candidatus Kariarchaeota archaeon
CAGCTCAGAGGGCAGTCAGAGAGACTCCGGCAGTTTATCGATGCCCAATTACTCATCTCAGCGCAGACAATCAGCAGGTATGCCAATTCAATGTTCTCAGCATCAGCTCTTGATCTACCGCGCAGAGGTGTGGTTCACATGGAGGGAGGTATCGGAACTATTGCCCGACAGCTTGAGGAGGCAGTAGTGGACAATGGTGGTAAAGTGATGTACAGGCAGCAGGTCCAATCCATTGCCAACAACGGTTCAGGATACAGCTTGACCACCACCAAGGGCGATACGCACAAATCAGATGTGGTAGTTGCCAACCTAACACCCTGGAATCTGCGGGAGATGATTGCCCGACCTCCACGTGTCCTGCAATCGCTACCCGAGCGACCCAAAGGTGGCTGGGGTGCCTTCATGGTCTATGTAGGAATTGACAAGAAATATATCCCGGATGACACGCCACTGCATCACCAGATACTTGCTGAGGGTAAGCTGACGGAAGGAAATTCCATTTTTATCTCTCTATCACCCACCTGGGATAACACCCGGGCACCTGAGGGAAAACGGGCTATCACAATATCCACGCATACAGAACTGACACAGTGGTGGAAACTGTACCGCACAGATCCACAGGAGTATGCCCGAATTCGTGATCAGTATGTCTCCCGCATCATCGCACTTGCCAAGCGTGTGTTTCCAGATATTGACAAAGCAGAGCTGATAGAACCGGGAACGCCCCTGACATTCCAGCACTTCACCCGTCGAAAATTTGGCTGGGTAGGCGGATTCAGACAGGAGAACCTGTTCAAGACCTTTGCACCATCACTTGACCGTGACCTGTGGCTGGTGGGAGACTCGATTTTCCCAGGTCAGAGTACCGCTGCCGTCAGCCTCGGTGGTCTGCGGGTAGCACGCAGTATTTTACAATCACTCAACTAGACCAAACCAATATCTCCCCACTGTCAACTTTGATATATTGCCACACTGAGATGGTCCTGTGAGTGACGAGGCTGAGAAAGTCGAGGAACTAATGCGACAGCATGCTGATTTTGCATCGGGTAAGACAAAAACCAAGGTAGAGAGACCCAAAATAGAGATCAAAGATGTGATCTTTGTCCCGGTTGCAGGGCTAATTATTATCCTGCTGGCAGGTTTACTCATCTCGCTGGTCACGCCCAATGATCTCAGGTTCTCGATGTACTTCAGCTCGTTTGCTTTTGCTGTGTTTGGTATTGCCTGGATAGGTCTGTCCTACTCCGCCGGTGCTGGTAACTATATGGCAGAGATGACCAGAAGGGCTTGGACCAATACTCCTCGGAAGGTAAATGCTATGCAGGATTTCAAGAATATGTGGAACTGGGGGAGTGTCGTCTATGGCTTTGTTATCTCAGGCTCTATCCTTGTTGTACTCTTCTTCTACGAGGTCATCTGATACTTCGAGTCAATTTCGAGCTGTCTGAACTGCTGCTCTGATGCCTTTACTGTCTGCAAAACATCATTAGGCAGATAGTCAAAATCGACAAGCTGTGCAAGATCTGAGATATCTATGTGGCTCAAAGGATTGTCGCTGATCATCAGGTCTGTGAGGTTGGTCAGATATGTCAGGTCGAGACTTGCAAGATTATTCTCAGAGAGGTCAAGGACCCGAATACTGGGGGGAAGGACAATACTCTGCAGCTGATTGGCCTCAGCAAACAACAGGTTCAGTGCTGTATTTCCACTGAGATCCAGCTCTGTCAGGTAATTCTGCTCACATTGCAGGGTATTCAGCTGAGTACAGTGGCTGACATCCAGCTCCTCGAATGTATTGCTGGCCACCAGCAACCTCTCCAGTACGGGATTATCAAGCTGGAGAGTATGTACACTGTTGTCTGTGATGTTGAGATAGAGCAGTGAGGGCAGAGAGGTAGCATCAAATTCTTGCAGCATGTTGTTGAATGCTGTCAACTGCTCCAGTTGGGGTAGGTCAAGATGGATCTCCCTGAGGAAATTGGCTGCAATATACAGGTGAGCCAGCTTCATATCTCTCAATTCCAGGCTTCTCATCATGGTATTGGTCAGTGTCAACTCGCTGAGCTGGGGCAGCATGGAGAAATCAAAGGAGCGACACCTCACTCCCTTGACAAACAATCGCTGCAGATCATCAAACATGGGATGTGACAGGAAATCCAGGCTGTCCACAGTTGCAGTCAATCGCAGAGACATCAGCACCTCCCCCTCAAGCTGGTAGTCAAACTGCTTGATTCCACTCAGTCGCATCAGGCTATCCAGTCTCTCAGCAAGGCTCATACCCCACCTATTCTGCAAAACCTCAAATCACTTTCTCTCAAATCTCCACTTTATGGGTCTAGCAACGAGTTTTTTAACCATTCTCAAATGATGAGAATAATGAAGTACAGACGTATGGGTCACCATGGTATGCGTGTGTCTGAGGTATCACTCGGCGCATGGACCACATTCGGCGGCTCTGTTGATGATAGTGTAGCACACGAGATTATTCACAAGGCCCTAGAACTGGGTGTCAATTTTATCGATAATGCCGATGTCTATGCCGGAGGAAAGGCTGAGACCGTTGTGGGAGAGGCTTTACAGGGCGATACCTTTGCACGGAAGAACCTGATCCTCTCATCCAAGGTCTTCTGGAATATGAGTGAGGACCCCAATGATAATGGACTGTCCAGGAAACACATCATGGACTCCATTGATGGGACACTCAGCAGAATGCAGCAGGATTACATCGATATTTATTACTGTCACAGGTTTGACTGGAGAACGCCCCTTCGCGAGACAGTTGAGGCCATGGATGACCTGGTTCGAGATGGCCGTATCCGCTACTGGGGTACCAGTGTCTGGAGTGCTGCCAATTTAGAAAGAGCAGTGGGTATTGCCAACGAGATCGGAGCACGATTGCCTGCAGTTGAGCAGCCACGTTACAACATGCTGGATCGATACATCGAGACTGAGGTGATGGAAACCACAAAATTCCATGGTATGGGTATCACTCCCTGGTCACCCCTGCAGTATGGTATCCTGACTGGAAAATACAATGATGGTATTCCTGAGGGCAGCCGCTTCTCCACCAATGATCGATTTGCCGATGCACTGACTGACGAGGTGCGTGGTCAGGTCAAACAGCTGACTGCAATGGCAGGTGACATGGGTATTACCATGGCACAGCTGGCACTGGCATGGATTTTACGCCGAGATGAGATCACCTCTGTGATCACCGGAGCCACAAAGGTCAGTCAGATCGAGTCCAATGTGGCAGCAGCTGATGTTGAGCTCAGTGCAGAAACCCTGGACAAGATCGAGGAGATCCTTGGCAACAAGCCCGAGATGCATGGTCCCTACCAGGTTGCACTAGCAGACAGATCATAATCTCCTCTGACCGACGAGTTATAAGCCATATATCCTAACTGTACCCATGAGAGCTCGGATCTTCACATTCATGTTCAGCCTCGTAGTGGTAGTAACACTGCTACTCCCGGGCTCAGGATATGACTACCTGCGGGGAATTGAGCTCAATGACAGCCTGATCGTGAACTATGTTGGATCAATGGAGAATTCCACAATATTTGCACTCTACGAGGAACACGAGATCCTGGTGAGCTATGATGAGTTTCCACGAGGAGTGGTGGATAACCTGCTGGGCATGGGAATTGGAGAGATCAAACGGTTTCGAATTGATGCATCACAGGGATATACCGATCCTGAGCATCCCCTGTA
>JAEOUB010000001.1 GCA_016839545.1 Candidatus Kariarchaeota archaeon
AACTCACGAGATATCTGGTCAAGGAAGAAGAGATTGTAGCATTTGCCGACCCTATTGTGAAATCAGAGCTTGCTCAATAACTTGCTACCAAACATGCCTTCCTGCCAAATTTCCAGCCTCTCTCCTTGAATTTTTACTCAGCTCTGCTTGACTCTGACCGTCCATACTTGCAGACTTGGATTTTCTGAGAGGCCCAAAAACTGTACGCAGATACAGATATGTGCCCCCAAGCAGAAAAATGACTGAGCCATACCCAATTAGCTCTGCAACAAGACTCATTATGGGATAATCTGCGATCCCTTCTCAAAAACGTTGAGTGCGGTGGATATACAGAAATCACGTTTTCTAGGTGGTGTTCTTTGAAATTTGAATATTATACATTCTCTACAAATCTATATGAAATATATATTCTATATAAAACATATAGAGCTAGCTATTCAGTTACGGTGATGATAAAAATACAGGAGTGAAACAATATGGCAACACTACCACCAGGAATCTTATGGGGTGGAGGCATACTAGCCTTCCTCATATTCACCGTGGCCGTAATAAAGTCACGCTACAGGAAGTTCACAAACCGCGAGTTTGTGCTCTTCTTCAGAAATGGTAAGCTCAAAGCACAGGGCTACGGTGGCGGTTACTTTTTACTGCCACTTATAGACGAGATTATTATTCTCAGTACTACCGTCCAGCGGCTCGAAGTCGACGTCGCTGAGAAGATTATCACGCAGGAGAACCAAGACCTCCGCGTGTCGGGCTTTATCATCTACCGCATCGAGGATCCCGTTAAGGCCTACCAGGCAATTAGCGGTACCCAAGACAGATCGGTACTGCATGAGCTCAACAAGACGCTCGAGGATCTGGTAGAGAGTATCATCCGAACCACTGTGGCGTCACTGTCACTTGACCAGGTACTCCGAGAGAGAAGCCTGATCATTGAGGCTATCATGTCAGAGATGGTACCTGTGGTCTCACCCATGGGTATTCAGATCAGTACGGCCGAGATCCGACACGTTGAGGTACTCGACCAGGGTCTCTTTGAGGACCTCCAGGAAGACTATCGTCAAGAGGCGAGATTGAGGGCCGAACAAACCAAGATCGAGACACAAAGGGAAGTAGCAAAATCTCGAGCTGAGGCAGACCAGGATATTCGATCCCGTGAACTCCAGAGAGACGATGCTGTTCTGATGGAGCAGCAGAAAGTCCAGGAGACTGAGGAGAAGAGGCGCAGCGCAATCGAGACCTTGCAGAAAGAGCGAGAGGCAAAGGTTGCTGACCTGGACAAGAAGAAGCTGGAGATCGAGGCACAGACCCGGTTGATGGAGATCGAATTCGAGGCTGAGTCCAACAAGCGACGACAGCTCCTTGAGACGATCGACATCCAGGCTGAGCAGAAGAAGCGAATGGCTGAAGCAGATGCTGAGGCAATCCGTGTCGCAGCCATTGCCCGTAAGGAGGCAGTCGAGCTTGATGCTGAGGCAGAGGCCACCAAGCTGAGGACGGTTGCTGAGGCTATGAAGGAGTCCCTCCTGGCAGAGGCAGAGGGTCGCAAGGCTCTCCTGCTTGCTGAGGCTGAGGGTCTTCGTGAGAAGGTAAAAGCCCAGGGTTACGTCAACGAGTCAATGATTATGCAGGAACTTGTGCGTCAATTACCTCACATCGCCTCATCCATGAAAGTCGGGGACATCAACTGGCTCAACATGGGTGGCGGAGAGAGTGGTGACACACCTCTTGGGATCATCCCCAAGAACCTGACCCAGATCATGGCTCTCTCCAAGAGCTTTGGACTGGACATCGAGGATCTTGTGCGGACCATCCGTGGTCAGTCCAAGAAGAATGGCAACAATGGCATCGAGGTCATTGAGGCTGTCCAGGACGAAGAGTCGGGGGAATCCTAGGCCCAGTAGTCTACAGTCATGACCAGCTCATGGCTGCAGTGGCAGTCTATGACAGCCACGGAGACCTGCTGGGGTTCGATGTGGATGGAGACGGCGATGCCGACTTCACCATGCCCCAAGGCCTGTCTCTGATCGTGGACGACGATGGCTACATCGAGGGATTTGATCTCTCCGGTGATGGCACTGTCGACTACGCCATTGACACCTTCAGCTCTCTGGCTGCTATCGACCTGAAGGGAGATGTGATCATCGATGGTCTCTCTCTGGATGGTCAGGCAGACATTGATATCAACCTGCGAGATGTGGCACAGCTCTTCTGAGCACGGCTCACTTGGGGAATACTCTCCTGAGCACGGCTCTCCTGAGTACTGACACTGATCAACCATACACCATACTCGTAGAACCTAGTTGGCGGGGGGAGACCCCCGTTTTTTTATGCGCACCTCTGTTGAATTCGTCTCACATTGTTTATATGCAAATTTCTGTCTATAGGGGTAGTGTCCAGCCACACGTTCATGCTCTATCTGCAGGTGGTCATTACCACTACCCTGGTAGTTATTCTTGCATACGAGTACAGATCACGCAGGATAGAACCGTTGAAATGGATACTGGCAGTGGTCATCACTGCCTTTGCAAGGTCCCTGTTTGATATCGGTGTTGAATTCACTGGCTATGCTGACAAACCCGTGGCTCAGCTGGAATTTGCCATCACCGGGCTGGGATTTCTCCTGCTCTACATCTACCTGGAGCTGACACTCTACAACCGCCCCTACTTCAGTCGTTTTACCATCATGCTGACGTTGTTTGGCAGTTTTCTCGGTCTGCTGCTCTATACGGTGCTGGCAGATACTCTACCCTATCCTGCTCGATGGCCACTACCTGTCGGTCCACAGTCTCCCCGCTTTTTCGAGTTTCCCTTTGACCTGTTCTCCATTGCAGTCTGGTCACTGGCAGTCTACACCTTCTACCGGATGTACTCGCACGCCATCACAAAAGGGGTGAGGCAGATCACCCTGACTCTGACCATTGCTGCAGCAATCTTTCTTGTAGTCCAGCTGATTGAGTTCACTGAGTTCTTCTTCATCTATGACAATCCACCAGAGGCAACAATTGTGGCACTTCCCGGATTTCTCCTCATCGTCTTTGTCTATATCAAGCAGCCAAGTTTCAGCTACTCAAGCCCGGTACGTCTCTACCGTCTGATGATATTTCACAAGAATGGTCCCTCTATTCTCAGCCTGACTATAGATCAGAAGTACCGGGAGAGCCAGCATGACCCCACCCTGGTCGGAGGACTGGCCAGCTCGTTGAATACAGCATACATGGAGATCACCCAGCAGCAGTCAGGCAGTATCCGCAAGCTGACTATGGATCGAGTCACCTTTGTCTTCACCCGGGCAGACGATATCTTCACCATCTTGGAGATAGAGAGGTCCACCCATGTGATACGCTCTGCTCTTCGCAGTTTTACCAAAGCATTCTCAGAGCACTTTGCCAGGGAGATTGATCGTGCTGGCAAGGGTGTTTTCGAATTTGAGGGCTACGAGGAATTATTCTACCGCTACTTCCCATTTGTTGTAGATATCGAGCAGGACCCTGCCGAAAATGCTCCTTGATATCAATGTGAATCAGAATCCCTTGATTTGAACATCTCGTGTGGTACTGTAGGGCAGAGCAATGAGTGCAGATGCCATATCGCCAAAATGACCACCAAATTGCCACTCCGGATCCAGTATCTGACGCAGGTAGCTCATCTGGTTGCTGTGGGCAAGTATGTGGTGAAGAAGTCGTGAGGCGATATACCCCGGTCCTTTCTTTCCATTGATCTCTTCCAGTTGAGAGTCTGTAATTGAGCTGAGGAGATCTCGCATGGTTGCAAATCCCTGCTCAATGATGTCCTCCACTGCTGCAAGAGACAGGGGATAACTGACCTCCTTGCAGGTCCAGGGTACTACCTCCCATGGCTTGGGATCTGAGAGGTGAGAGGTCATCCACGCAGTGCAGTGAATTGCAATCTGACCGATGGTCATCTTGTGCTCAGCAAAGACGTGATTGAGGTGTTCCTCCGAAATCCCCTCAAGAGGTGCCCTCAACCCATTATAGAAAGTGGGAATGATGGCAAGAAGTGCATCGCAATTGGCTCGTTCACTCATTTATTCCATCCCCGGGTTCTTTGGTGCAGTCTCCCATTCTTTCATGAATTGGTCAATCTGCCTGGAGTTATGGAGTACTGAGAAGCGGGTAACCTGACGTCCCACTGTCCTGATCCTCTCAACCAGTCGCTCATCGGTCAGCTCCTCACCTTCAAAATGCGATGAGACATTGGGCAGAGATGCCTGTTCGGGGATGACCCAGGCATGCAGCTGTCTTCCAATTGCTCTCAGTCCATTCAGGGCGTTGATTGCTCCGAGGGCACCTCCACCCACACCAACCAGTCCGATCATCTTACCCTCGAATTCTGCAAAGCCCATGAGGTCCAGCATGTTCTTGATCACACCTGAAAAGCTTCCATGGTACTCTGGAGTGCCAAGAATAACACCCTGGGCACTGGCTATCTTTTCCTTCAATCGGCTCACATCATCAGGCATCTCGTCTCGAGGAACCTGAAATGGAAACAGCAGGTGATACTCGGCAAGATCGATGAGCTCAGTCTGTGCTCCCATTTCCCTTGCAGCATCCAGTGCAATCTGAACGACTTTTTTGGTATAGCTCCCTGATCGTAAACTTCCCACGATTCCGATGATTCTTGGATTGTCCATCACTATGCTCAAGCTAGGAGTGTGATTGATAGAGGTTATGGTCTATTTACTTGATCTTGCTACCGGTGTCAACATCTTTGAACGGGGTGAGGAATGATACAGTCTTACCATCCTCTGCTGCCAGTAGCATCCCCTCGGACTTGATCCCCCGCAACTTGGCAGGCTTGAGATTATCAACAATGATTATAGTCTGCCCTTCCAGCTCCTCAGGTTGATAGAACTCGCGGATACCGGCAACAATAGTCCGGTCATCACGCTCTCCATCATCCACAGTGAGTACCATCAGCTTGTCAGCTTTGGGGTGGGGTTCGGCCTTGAGTACTTTGACAGCCTTGAGCTTGACCTTCTCAAAGTCATCGTAATCAATATACTTTGACTTCTTGCCCTCTTTCTCCTTGGAATCTTCATTGTTCTTGGATTTCTTCTCTTTCTTTTCTTTCTTCGATTTAGATTTCTTCGATTTCTTGGACTTCTCTTCTTTTGATTCAGATGATCCGAAGCGTTCCTTCAGTTTCTCGATATCCTTGTTGGGTATCTTCTCAAAGAGATTTCCTTTCAATTCAGGTACAGAGGTACCAGCCAGTGAACTGAAATCGAGGAGATCATCCCACTTTATCTCATGTACATCTTCAGGTTGCAATCCAATCGACTCGAATACTCTCTGCGATGTGTGAGGTGCAAACGGTGCCAGCAAGATGGCGCTGAGACGCAGTCCATGAGCTAGAGTAGCCACAGTCGTGGCAGTGTCTGCCTTGGTTGCCTCTTCTTTCACAGTTGCCCAGGGCTGCTTGTCCTGGAAGTATCGGTTCAATTCCTGCCAGATTGCTCTCAATGCCTTCAGTGGCTTTTGAAACTCGACCTTGCTGAACTCGGTATCATACTCTGTCACCAGTTCTGCAATTCTGGTCTGCAATTCCTCCTCTCTGTCACCCGGGACACCTTCAGGAATGGTATCATCAAAATGACGTGACACAAAGGTTGAGAACCGATTGACAAGATTGCCCAGCAGGTTATTCAGATCATTGTTCACTGCATTCTGAAAACCATCCCACTGGAAATCTGTATCCTGTCTTTCAGGAGAGATTAACATCAGGTAATACCTCCAGTAGTCTGCAGGATACAGCTCAAGTGCCTGATCGGTAAAGATACCTCTATTTTGTGAGCTGGAGAATTTTCCTCCTTCATATGTTAGCCACTGTGATCCCTTGATGAAATTGGTCAGGTTGTAGGGTTTGTCATTATTGTCATTGAATCCCAGCATTGTACCTGGAAAGGTGATAGCGTGGAAGGGGACATTGTCAATTCCGATGAACTGGTAATAGTCAGTGTTGGTATCATGCCAGAAGGCATCAAACAGCTCTGGTTTCTTAACTATCTTGTCGGCCCACTTCTTGGTAATCGAGATATATCCGATCGGTGCGTCAAACCAGACGTAGAATACCTTGTCATCATGACCCTCAATTGGTAGATCGATTCCCCAACTTAGGTTACGAGTGATAGCTCTAGCTTGCAGACCCTCGTTCAACCACTTCTTCGCAATTGAGATTGAGGTCTGTGGCCATCCAGTCTGTGTATCAATCCATTCCTTGATCTTTGGCTCCAATGCAGGAAGATCAATATAGAAATGAGTGACATCGCGTTTCTCAAGGTTTTCACTTCCAGAAATTGCTGATCTTGGATTGATGAGATCTTGAGGATCAAGCAGGGTCGTACAGTTCTCACACTGGTCTCCCCTGGCACGGTCATACTCACAGTGAGGGCAGGTGCCGATGACATATCTGTCAGGAAGGTATCGCTCATCATCAAGGCTGTAGAGCTGAACGTCAGTCTTTTCCAGAATATACCCATTCTCTTGGAGCTTTAGGAAAATATCTTGGGTGATATCATGGTTTTCCTGGTCGTGTGTCCTTCCAAAGTAATCAAAGCCAATACCGAATTCATCGTATATCCTCTTCTGTGTCTCATACATCTCATCACAGAACTCAGCAACATCCTTACCAGCTTCATGTGCTGACAGTTCAGCCGGAGTACCATGATCATCTGTTCCACAGATATAGATCACGTCTTTGCCCTTGAGCTTGAGATACCGACAATAGACATCTCCTGGTAGGATTGAACCCACCAGATTGCCAAGGTGTTTAATTGAGTTAATGTACGGAAGTGCACTTGTGATGATAGTACGGTCGGTCATTTGCAATCACCTGCTGGGAAGACATAATTTGAATATGGACTAACGTAATTGTGACATGATAGCTTAAAATTATTAGAAGGCCATTTGGCAGTCACCAGGTAGTCTCATGTTCCTCCTCAACCTCTAATATGGCTACCTATCCTTAAATGTTTAGTTTTTCAATCCTCCACCTGCAGGAGGCAGAATAGTTATCTCATCACCGTCTGAAATACCAATACCGGTCATAGCACCTCGATCAAGTTTTTCCTCATTCAGGATGTAAATAAAATGATTACTCCACCCCTCAGAAGATTGAAGGTGGGTTTTGAGATCAGGATACCGGTCAACCAGAATATCCAGGGCTTCTCCAACAGTAGACCCGGTGAGCTCCAGCTCTACACGTCTGTCACCAATAACCTCCCGGATCATTGCAAAACTTCGGATAGTAATTCTAATTGTCATCACCTTTAATCTCAAAGTATTGGAGCAGACTGTCGAGATCAAGTTCTACCATTTTACCAGAGAGATCCACGTTGAATGGGATGACTGAAACTGCTGCATTATACTGTCTTGGATTTGAGAAAAGAGGTATACGAAGAGTATTTCCTGTATGCTCTCCAATATGTGTGTAGATGTGACCTGTTGGTTCTGATGCATGATAGAACTGATCTGCCAGGGTGTAGAATTTGATACCATCAATTCCACTCTCAATAATAAGTTCCATATTCTGCGCCAGTTCAAAGAAGCCTATCAGGATCTCATCACCTATCATACCTGTAGTCTCCTGTTTTTGGTTAATAAACTTGAGTTCAATTGATTTCATACTCTTGTTCAGGGCTTCGATTGTCATTCTCTGGGCGATATCCCAGTCTTTTACCATGGAGCGATACTCATCTGCAAGGTACTCAGTGGTGATATCGTCTTCACTAATCCCGATAAGATCCATTTGGCTCCTAAACACTGACGCCATGTACTGGAAGTTGATATATTCCACAAAAGCAAGAGCGTGTTGATTCCTCTCATAGTATGCCTGAATGATGTGTACGTGAATGATTGAAATAATTGGCGAGATTATCAGCAAAAAGTCCTGGTAAACTGTAGTGCCATTCTGAAAGATCTCCAACCAGCTGACCAGGTAAAAGAACAGTTGTTCAAGCAGATGGATGGGCAGAGATCCTGTCCGGTTGTAGACCTTCTTCACAAGGTCCATAATCTCACTTGCCATAATGATAAATTCACGTTCGAAGGTAGATGAATTCACAATGGACCCGGTTTTTCCAGATTCTTCTTGAATTCGCTCTACAAGCTCAGTAATAGGTGTCCAATCTGCAAGTAGTTCCAAGTGCTTGAGAAAGAGATTGTTCTCAATGCTATTTGGTTTCAGTTCAGTCAGTTTTGCAATGAAGGAAAATTCTTCCCAGGTATTCCTGCTCCGCTGTAACAGAACCATCCCATGATAGGAGTTTTGTATGATTTCAATTAATGTCCTGCAGGCTTTTCTGAATTCAGGTTCTTTCTTCGATCTTATCTCAAGATATTCAACAAGCACTGCATCAGCAGGTTTGTCTTCCTCTAACAGTGATATTGCTCCTTTATACAAAATTGAGGAAAGTTGGTACAGGAGTTCTGTTATCTCGGCTTTCTCTGACGACTCCATCAACTCAAGCATGTACTCTCTAAGAAGCTGTTCCATTGCAGAGAAACCGTTCCAAAGGTATACCTTCAGCAGATAGTCCGTATCAGATTTCAAGATATTGTCAAACAATTCTTCCAGCGAGATGTCATCGAAAGTGAAGTAGCTGGCAAGCAACCTCATTACAAGCTGTCTATTGTGAACAAAAGAGATATTGTACTTGTAATATTCCAAACCAATTTTCGCAAAGATAATCGCGACGAGGTATCTATACGATTTAAGTTCTAGATCTGAGTACTTGTGCTCGAGATCAATCCATATTCGGCTTGTTAGATCGAACACCTCCCCTATCCTGTCATAACCCAGAGTTACCAATCCTCTTGTCAACAGAGTCAGCAAAATCACCCTCTTGGATGGATTATCCTGTGCTTCCTTTAGTTCTGACTCAAAGATATTGAGAAGGACAACGAGAATGGGTTCATATTTCTGGAAGCGGCCAAGGTCGTCTCGACGCAGATCAATCAGGTCTTCGAATAATAACCATAGATCTCTCATTTTCCAAAATTTGTAATCATTTGTCAGATTTTCCAGTATCCTCCCTCTTGCAATAGAAAGCACAGGTGACTGTTCCACAAATTGACGGATAAGCTCAGAATGATACCCAGTAGTTTCCCATTTGATGAGCCCTGAGAATAGAATTTTGACCTCTTCAACAAATAGGAGCTCAACCTTTTCCCATCCTGCCAGTCCTGCATGCCTTGACAGCATAACCAGATATTTATCAACCACTCCCCAGCCAATTTTATCCCTGTTGATTACCAATATATGTCGACAGAAATCAGATATTTGATCTTCGTCGAGTCTTTCCAGCTCCTTTTGCAAACCATGTCCATCTAGAATATACTCTAGGTTGGGACGTCTCTCATTCATGAGTGCATCAAGGATCTGCACAAATTTAGAGGAGTGAAGTAGACCCGTAGTCGGATAATTATAAGGGTCAGGAGGCTCTTGTGCTAGATATTCCATACTGGGCAGAGTGAAGAACCCGACAGGAATATCGTCCATAATATCCTTGGAATGGTATTGGGATATTTCAACATTTTTCTGTCAATTCTAGGATGAGTTGGAAAAACCTAATTTGATGGTGAATAGGAGGGATTCCAATAATTTATAGCTACAGATTTCCCATACATACATCTAGAGCAATTAATACAAAAAAATGATATGAAATTGACTTGTGATAGTAGCTTTTATTTTCTATCATCTCTGAGGAAGATTACCTGTGTCAAGCACAAAGAAAACCCGTACAAGTTACAAGGTTGTTTTACTAGGTGATCCACGGGTAGGGAAAACAAGTATCAGACGAAGCTATCTTGGTGCAGTATTCGAGCAGGATTACAACGTAACGCTGGGTGCGGATTTTGCTGTCAAACGTCTTCCTGATAATAACAATGTCTTGCAGATCTGGGATCTTGCCGGCCAAGCTGTCTATAAATCGGTAAGAAGTGGATATTACAAAGGTGCTGAAGGAGCAATCCTAATCTACGATATAACACGCCCCGAGACCTTCAAGAATGTCGCAAAATGGCTTGATGAAATGCTATCCGTTTCCGATCAGATGATACCTTTGATACTTGTTGCCAACAAGATAGATCTGAAAACTGATGGTTCCCCCTTTGTATCACACAAGGACGGGAAGAACTATGCTGATGTGCTTACAAATTGGAGCGGATTCGATGTTCCCTATATCGAGTCTTCTGCAATGACTGGGGAGAATATCGACAAAATATTCCAGGATCTCATTGGAGAGATTGAAGTTCTGAAAAGCACTGAGCAGGGTAATTAAGGATCCACATAATGCCCACGTATACCATCCACAATTTGTAACCTGATACTATTTTCAGCATTTCTATCAAACTCGACCTTGTGAGTCACCAGAAGTAGTTGTCCTTTAGAGGCTGTAAATAGTTGTTCTCTATCTATGATCTCCATAAACTCCTCAATACGTTTTTGGTCAAGATGGTTCGTTGGCTCATCAAGGGTGAGAAAGTTGAGAGGGGCCACAAATTCGGCAAGGGCTAACCTCAGTGCAAGTGCCAGTACTGTTTTCTCCCCACCTGAAAGAGTGTTCTTGTCAATACTGTATTGACCATTGTAAAGATGGACATCACCATCATTCTGGAATGCAACCTTGTTAAATCCTTGATTTGGAAGCATCCGTTTCATCATATTGGTGAGATATGATGAAATCTGAGATGCTGTTTTTGAAATCAGAAGCTCAGGAGCGTCTTGCAAAATACTTTCGTATTTTTCGGAAAGATGGTGTAACTTTCTCAATTCATCAACTT
Source organism: Candidatus Kariarchaeota archaeon (assembly GCA_016839545.1). Taxonomy (GTDB): domain Archaea; phylum Asgardarchaeota; class Heimdallarchaeia; order Heimdallarchaeales; family Kariarchaeaceae; genus Kariarchaeum. Next base: position 10,809 of record JAEOUB010000001.1, read on the forward strand.
CATCATTGAGGCGTAACAGGTTAATTTCTTGTTCTTCTGCTTTTTGCAATGTGTTTTTCAATTCCTCAAGTCTCTCATCGATATTCTTGATCCTCTCTTTCAACCCTCCTAGCATAGATATCGCATCTGCCAGCTCTGTATCCAATTTCTCCAATTCTTTGCCATCAAATTCCTTCTCCAATTCAGCCTTCTCTTCTTTGTCTTTGGATAACTGCTTTCCGAGTTCTTTCAGTCTCCTTGATATTCTATCCATATCCCTAGCCGAGGGGATAATTATATCATTGAGTGTCTGGATCTCCTGATTTAGTTTTTTGACCTCATCTCCCTCTTTCTCAAGCGACTTATTCAGTCTTTCAATATCGATTTTTTGGTTTTCATCTGATAGTTTCGCCATTCTCTCTTTCATTGACTGTATATTAGCTTCCAGAACTTCGGTTTCTTTTTGTAATTTCTGCAGAGTTTTCTTATCGGTCTCAAGCTTTGATCTCTCCGTCTTGTATTGATCAACACTTTTCGATTTTAGCTCTTCATAGGCTTTTGATGCCACATTTTTGTCTTTGTCTAGTTTTCCAAGCTCTACTTTGATCTTCTCTAACTCAGTCTGTTTGGTCTGATTATACTCTAGCGTCTTTACAAATTGGTGGAGTTTGGGCAATTTATCTTCAATTTCTGTAAGTCTGATCTGAAGTTGGTCAATATTCTCTTTCAAATTGCCGGATTTAGCATTTTGACGACCATTTTCATCCGTCAGGCGATGTATAATATCCTGTTGAGTTCTGAGCAATTCACTTGTGTCCATTCCCTCGAATGGCCTGCGGCAAATTGGGCAATCATGATCTTCATGTGAGGTAAGCAATTCAATTGTCTGTTGTACTGTATCAATCTCCTTCTTCGTACTGGCTGATTTCTCTAGCAACTCCTCTCTCGTTGTTTTCAGCTGTTCCAGGGCGATGGTTGTTTTTTCCTTCTCACTCATTGCGGAAGATAGTAGCTCATTGACATTTGCGATATTTTGGTCAAATACCTTCCGGAATTCCGTCTCGTTTGCCAGTATTTCACCTTCAAGTTTCTCTATCTTCGATTTCAGCTCAAGATCTGTGCTGACAAATGTCTCATATTTTTCTTTTAATCGGGTTAATTCACTCTCATAATTGGCTATTTTCTCTGTTAACTCCTGTATCTTTGTCTCTCTTACATTTTCAGTCATCTCTTCCTCTATCTCTTTTGAAGAGCTCTTCTTGGTGTCAAGGTCACTCTTATTCTGAATATGTTCTTTTTCTAGTTTTTCAAGTTCTTCAGCTCTCTTCTCATAATTCTCTTTGATATTAATGTTGGTGGAAATAGATTTCGTTAATTTCAATAAGCTTGAGCTTTTGGTCTGCAGTAACCTATCAGCACCATCTGTATCAATTTTGTCCCATCCAAAGCTGTCACGATAGTTATCAAGTTTTGACGAGTTATCCTTAAGATCAGATGAGAGGTCACTTGTTTCCTTTTCAGCAGTTGTAATCCTGCTCAGAACAATTTCAATGGTATTCTTTTTCTGTTTTAGAGTTTGAACCCTGGTTTCAAGAGAACTTATCCGTCCTGCCGTCGCGGTGATTTCTTGCTTGACTGATTCCTGTTTCTTCTCTTGAGCAGTGATGTCTGCTTGTACCTCATTCTTGTCGGTTTTCGTTTCGTCAATAGCAGCGATTTTGAACTGATTAGATTCAATTTTACTTGCTACAAATTTACCATAGTTTCTCATCACATTTCCAGTTTTCGCAAAGCTCTCCAGTCCTAATATTTTCCTGACCTGTTTACTGCGCTCTCCAGGTGTATCTCGTAACAGATCAGTTAACTCTCCCTGCCGAGCACACAACGCAGCCTTGAAGGTGTTAGCATCGATACCTTCCCCGATGAGGGATTGGATCATCTCCTTAGACGGAGTCACTCCATCTGCTAGTACTTTATCGCTCCCTTTCTCATAGACCTTCCATACATCTGAACCTGATGCTCTGATATGGTGTCGGCTGACAAATGTACCTTCAGGGGTTGTAAATGTAAGTTCAATTTTCCCTTTCTCAGCATCTCTTTTTACCAAATCTCCATTTGTGAGATTAAGTCCTGTGAGGTAACTATTACCGTACAGACCGAATCCGATTGACGTGATAATCGTTGATTTTCCAGAACCGTTCGGTCCTGAGATCACGTTCACACCCTCGTTGAATCTGAACGTTATTTTCTCAAAACACTTGATATCTTCAAGCACTAGTCGTTCAATTCTGAGGTACATCTATTCATCCCCC
>JAEOUB010000242.1 GCA_016839545.1 Candidatus Kariarchaeota archaeon
CCCAGGAACTTGACGATAGGTTCAGAGGAGCAATGGATAACATGATTGTCAATGGCTCTGCCTTCCAGCATGATATCTCCATCCGTGCTGATTTTGACATGCGACCAGTACTTCCCCACGTCCAGACCCCCACCCTGATAGTCTCAGGCAGGCATGATTTTGTGACACCAGCCTCACAGGGAGAGCTGATGCATTCTCTGCTGCCCAACTCACAATTGCTGATCCTCGAGGAAACTGCACACTTTGCAGGGATGGAACAGCAAGAGGAGTTCTTCTCAAGCCTCAAGGAATTCTTGAGTTAAAGACCAATTGCTCCACTTTATATACCAGAAGACACATCCCTAGATTAGTAAGGAGTCACTGCTCCAAGCCTCACTGAGGTGAGCCTCATCGAATGATCATAGAAGATGGGGTCGGCAGAGACGATGAATTACACCATGAAGTGATTACAATGAACACAAATGATACTACAAGTACGAACAGTACAAACAGTGCTACTCAAACATTTGAGACAAGAAATGGCCCAATTACAATTACCGGCTATGGTGCCTCATCAGAAGTGGGCCGATCAGCCTTTATTATCGAGGACAGCAAACGCAAGATCCTGGTAGAGGGTGGCCTGAAGATTATGCCTGGAGACGAGCTGACACTGGCTCCCGATGGTTTGAAACAGAGAATACACGAGCTGAATGCAGCAGTGCTGTCACACGCACATGTTGACCACTCCGGATACCTGCCGGCACTCTATGAGAACGGCTACTTTGGAAAGCTCTACATGACCACGCCGACACTCGACATTGTGCAGGTACTGTGGGCCGATCACCTCAAGATCGAGGGAAGTCGCCACTGGTCTCCTGCTGGTATGGAGAGGGCAATTGACAACACGGTCACCATGAAGTACCACACCAAGAAGGAGATAGTCGAGGGAGTCACTATTGAATTCTTCAATGCCGGCCATATTCTGGGCTCAGGCATGATACTCATTGACTGGGATGGTTTTCTTATCCTCTTCACCGGTGATATCAACGATAACCAGACACCCCTGTTTGAGGGTTTTGAGATCCCTGATGTCGAGGTAGATGTCCTGATAAGCGAGTCTACCAATGGCTGCAGACATGTCACCCCCCGAGAGGAGGTCAATACCGACTTCATCCAGGAGATCAAGAACACTCTGGACAAGGGCCACAAGGTCATTATCCCGTGTTTTGCACTCGGCCGCTCACAGGAGCTACTGACAGTGCTGACCAAGCACATCAAGGATTATCCTATATACGTTGACGGCATGATACGCACCATGAACGCTTTGACCGAGAAATACCTCAACCCCAACTGGATTGATGAACCGCTACTCAATCGTATGAGAGAGGAGGGGATTTTCTCACCGTTCAGGTATGAGAACGTGATAGAGATATCACCCGAAAATTTCGATCGAACCCACGATTTCAGGAGATACCTGGGACAGCTGGACGAACCGGTCATTATCCTTACCACCTCTGGTATGATGGAACCATCACCCCTGCACTCACACCTGCGGTTTTCAGCACGAAAACCAGAGACCCTGATTGCAGTCGTGGGATACCAGGCAGAGGGAACCAAAGGGCGAGCAATTCTTGAGGGGCAGCGTAAAATTACGCTCTCTGTCGATTGGAACCGCGAGGAAGAAGTGGAGATTAAGGCCCGTGTGATGCGGTTTCATTACTCCGGTCACACCTCAGCAGATGGGATCAAGGACCTGATTGATGCTGTCAAGCCCAAGCAGATCTACTTCATCCATGGAGGCGTGGAGGAACAGGATGACCTGAGACAGAAGCTGTCCAACGGCATTGTTCCTGTTAGTTTAGAAATTGGTAAAACTGAGATACTGGCACAATAATAATTCATTATCCAAATTCCACACGATAAGATTCCAGAACTCTACTATGACCCCCATAGAAGTTCTGAGATGACTGTATGAGAAACAGATGGTGTCCCCCTCCTTGGAACACTATGCGGTGAGGGGAGTATTGCTGAGGGGGGAGACGTAGCCCTTGCGGTAATCATAGAGGACATAGACGTTGATGGCGACGAGGATCAGGAAGGGAACAAGTAGGATCATGAAGTTGAATGATTCCTGCTGTACGGTTGCAGGCCAGCCGGTGGGATCCTCAAGACTGTAGGTGCGGATACCTTGCTCGACCTTGATCTGTCCCAGGTAGGCGATCTGTCCCACGGTCTGAGTTTTCAGGACGACATTCATGGTATAGAGACCATCTGCCAGGTTGTAGCGATCATCACCGGAGATAACGGATAAGGTAAGATACTGGGTAGTCACTCCGGGGTTGATGGTGTGAGTGGTCTGCTCCTGTTCATAGACAGTGCTGTCTACCATGATGACGTCCACGTCCTCGTTGATTTCAACCAAGGTGTTGAGATCTACCATCTGGCTGGTATCGGTGGTAAAGGTAATGGGAGTTTCCTCAGGGTTCCATATCTGAAACTCTACATCAAAACTTATTATGCGACACTGTTCAGAGACCATGCCGTAGCTGAGACAACCTGCTTCACCCAGTACCTCTCTGGGGTAATCGATCTGGATGTTTGAGATTTTGGTGTAGGCCATCTGGTTTACTTCCACTCCGCTAGTTATGATCAGGGGCATGACTAGGAGAGTAATGATGAGTATTGTGCTTCTCATGAGTATGGATCTCCTTTGCCATATTTAAATTTCGTTTATCAAAAATCCTATTCGGGATATTGAATTACGGATTATCGAAGAAAAATTCAGTAAATTATGATCTTTAATTCTAAAAATGTAGTGAAAATCAGGATTTATGCATTGTAGGCCAATTTAACTACATTTTTATATGCCGAATTATAGATCATGGCGCGCTGAAACATTAATATTGTAATTTCAGACATCATATAGCCAATATATTGTAATATTAGAAACACACCAAATATAACAATTTCGCGAAATATATAATATAGATAGATTAATAAAAATAAATCATACGAAAAATTATAAATTATCAAAAATTCTGAATAAATGAGTGATTTCTAATACCCGAATATACAAAACATAAGAATCCAAGCTATATAATTTATAGTCGACCCCTCCCTACACTACGTAATGATAAACTGCAGAGAGGTTGATGATCTATCATGAGGAAAATACTGTCAATTACACTACTATCTCTCCTTTTTCTTGGCTTTACAGGAATAGGATACGCTCAGGAATCGGAATCCATGTTCTTATCAGCATGGACCGATCACTCATTGGAACATCCTGAACTGGCTGATGCATGCTGGAACGATGTGGAGCATTATGCCAGCGTACCCGAGTTGGGAGCTGCTGGCTACGTGAAATTCGCCAATAATGGCACACATATGCTGGAACTGTTTGTCGTCGATGCCTCCCTGGAATGGGTCTCTCTCGAGATGAATGCCGGAACAGAGGACTGTATGGTCAGTGACAACGATGGATTGACTATGTATATTGATGACAGCAATCAGAAAATTGACCTCTATGATGAGACATTCTATGGCGCAAGTGGAATGCCTACACATGATCAACAGAATGATCTAACCTACAGGTATGGCTTTGAGGAAGGCATGGTTACCATTGAACTGACCCGTTTATTGAACTCTACCGATCCCCTAGATCTGAATTTTGCTGATGGTGATCTGATCAATCTGAAATTCGCATCCTCAGACATGCATTTTGGCTCTCATGAGATATATTTCCTCAGTGTGC
>JAEOUB010000243.1 GCA_016839545.1 Candidatus Kariarchaeota archaeon
CCGGGGTATCAAGGTCCTTGTTCATTGTCAACATAGAGTTTACAGTTTCCTGAAGACCTTGGGTGACATCTTGTGGGAGATATGCCTCAAGTTGCATGCCACCTCGCATAGCGTCAAGAAGACCGACTGGTTGACCTTGGGTCTTTTGTGTACCTCCATTCCTTGGTCTCGTGCCATTTGTCTTGCCTTGTGAGGTTGATTTCAGGGTAGGTTTTACAGTCTTAGTGGTGTCTTTACTCACTTCCTTTTGTGGACGAACAAGATCAATCACAAACCCGATACCACCCAATGCCAACACCAAATAGATCGAATTCAACCAGTTAAAGAACTGATCTTGTGTAAAAAATCTTGCAATAAATGGTCCCAACCACATGAGAACCCAGTCTGCTGCCAAGAAGAGCCATTCTATAATGATAATGACAAAACTCCCCATCATAATTGTGATCACATTGATGATCAGTGTTATCAACCAGACCACCCCGACGAGAAGCCATCCTAACATTGCAATAATTATTATCAGCCAGGGTAACATGCCAATGCTGCCAAGGGCAGTGGTTGCCTCCCACCTGTTTTCAGTCATACTGCCTCTGATTGCTATGTTAGTTATAGCGTTTTTGGGTACAAACTATACCCATTGTTATTTTCAATACAAAAGTTGGCAATCTTTCGATTTTATTGCATAGAGTAATTGTTCCAATATTTCTTGGGGAAAAAGGTTACCCGCCACCGCTCAGCCATGAGAAAACGGCTGCGATGAGTACAATAACCAGCAGAACATAGAGTATAGCCATCACAATTTGCACAATCACTGCTGCCAGCACGTAGGTGGCAACCAGGATCAGTGACGAGTAGACCAGTGTCACTGCAAAATTCTCAATGGATATGCCCCCATCCACATACGCATTTTTGTTGTAGAACAGTCCAACCAGGGAGACTATTGCAACCAGTGCAAAAAATGCTGCCAGCAGATCCTCAGTCAGCACCTCTGTTAGAAAACCCAGCAGCCCGTAGGAATCAGAATGGAGGGGGCCAGTGATCTGCAATCCTGTCAGGAAGTAGATGCTGATCGCCACCTGAATTGCATAGATTTTCAGGAGAAATGCTCCTGACTGTGCACTTATCAGAAAATTATCTTTGAGCTCCCTTGACTTCTTGATGAGGTAAATACAGATCTCCACACCGACCAGTGCCACAAAGAGACCAAAATTGAACCTCGTACTCGCTTCCAGGAATTCGTTCTCAAACCAGTAGCCAACCAGGGAGAAACCAGCATACAGACCAAATGCCAGTGATATCATTGATAGTGCCGCATTGATCAGGAGAATATACTCGATATTGAAATCCTCATACTCATCGAAGACATACTTATCCGCAGTGACATTCATTGCAGGAAATTGGCCTTTCGTCTATTTATGTGTTGTCAAAAACTTTAATTAATATAGCAACAGATTTCAATTGAAAACATACCTAAGTGGTTCCAGCATCTATCTGCAGTTTTTGAATTTCTCTCATAAAATGGAAAACGCAATAGCTATCAGTACCAACAGAAGGACAAAACTCACCACTATCACTACAGGAATAGTCACAAATACCCACCCAGTTGAGGTATTCCCTTTTGAGTGTTTTACAAAGGCAATGATCCCAACAACAAAACCCAAGCATATACCCAGAAGAGTGAGTAATGGAAATTGTGGTAGGCTGTAGTCAATTCTCCAGAGATTCCTCACGATAGTGCTGATGATCAAAACAATTACAGATCCAATGGCTATCTTTCCATTAGGGCTTTCCCTTAGCGACTGAGGCATTGACTCTTCAATTAATGTTGAAATGGCTGCACCACAGTTGGTGCAGAAATTTTTACCTACCGGTACTGCAAAACTGCATTCAGAACAGGACTGGGTTCTCTCCTCTGGGATTCCCTGAGGGTTGATCATGCCGTCAATAACTTCCCTTTTTCCAGAATTAGATAACCCGATCACTCCCAGGATCGGAGCGACGATGGTGGTAAAATAGAAGAGTGAGGTGAGTACCATTCCAATCTGATATTTGGCGACAAATCCCCTGTTCCTATCTTTAAGATCACGTTGAGCAGAGAACATCAGCAGGGCTACTATCAGAGGTATGAACCCAAGAAATAATAATACATCTCCGATGATTGTGCCTGAGAATACGACACCAATGGCCACAAATAATATCCCAAAAAACCCATTCACAATCAGTGATAGGTTGAGCGTGATACGTATGAAATTGGCCTTATTATCCGTACTGTCTTTAACTCCTTCAATAGTAATCTGTTTTCCTTCCACATCTGACATATTTACGCCTCCAAGTACCATTTTGGTATTATTGAACAAACCTTCAGATCATTGTTGATATAAATACCTATTTCGGATTCTCAAAATGAGAATGAGGTGGTACATAACCGTCAAAGAAGCTGTGATGCTGGTAAATATTTAGTTCCAGAACGATTGGTAGAAGGTCCGCAGTAATATCTCTCCATCATACGAGATGTTGTAGTAGCCGATTCCAGG
>JAEOUB010000244.1 GCA_016839545.1 Candidatus Kariarchaeota archaeon
GCGAATTTCTCGACCAAGGATTTTGAAAGCGATCAAGGTCTGGTACGAGTTATCATTGTCGATATGGGAGGCCAGCCTGCCTTCAAGCCCATTCGAGAGAAATTCTTCAGAGGTACTTCTGGTGTGATGCTGGTATTTGACGTCACCAAGCCATATGATGCCGAACAGCAAATATTGCCCTGGGTTGAGGAGATCCTGGAATACACCCAGCAAGAAGGATTACCTCTGGTGGTGCTGGCCAACAAGATTGATTTGGAATTCATCCGTCAGATACCCATGTTTTCAGGACAGAATGCAACGGTGGAGGTAAAGGCAATGATTGAAAGCAGTAATCCGATCGAGTATTTTGAGACCAGTGCAAAAGAGGGTAGTGGTGTAGACCAGTCATTTGAGTGGCTCATTGCACAGATCATGGTTGACCTTGACTGATATCATCGAACAATATCAAGAGAAATATCTATCCAGCAAATCGGTAATGGGAAAATTATGATCTTCGAATTGTGAGACAAATCCTCTGTCATAATCTGGTTCTACCATGTGTATTCCATGTGATAGATCCCGGTTCATCAGATATCGCAGACCATCGACATGAAGAGCAAGGATGGCATCAATATACTCATTACCGGTAGGTGGGGTGAGATTGAAATTGAAAGGTTTGTTCTTGGACATGAAGACTTCTTGCTCTGAGTAGTGTTCGCCAAATTCATCCACAGCTCCAACATTGATGAGGTAGGGGGCTGTGACACCAGTCTTGTCAAAATTCACTGTGATCACGTTGTGATGACCGGTAGCTGTGAAGATGGCATCCGCACCTGAGAGAAAGCTTGTGTTGGCAGCAATGTCCCCTGTGACAACCTGGGCGTTGAAGCCCAATGCTCTTGCTTTGGCAACAGCTCCCTCTGAGACATCCATGATCTTGACTGAGGTAAAATCAGAGAATACACGAGCCAGACCACGACCGATTTTTCCAAAACCAATGATGACAACTGTCCCATCCATCAGCAGGTCTTCAGGTCGACCGATAAAGGTATGAAAGGCCTGTTTAACAGCCTGAGGATTTCCCAGAAATGTCTCGATCTTCTTGGTTTCAGTACTGTCAACATCAAGAATAGTGACTGCAGGGGCGATGTCCCTAAAGGTGTGAATCCCGGATCGAGTGACCTCTACTAGACCTTTTTTGGGTGGGCGGAATACAAAATATGCATTACAGTCAATGGCGTAGTCATAGGAGGTGGCATCTTGAAAAGTGGGATCGTAGGGGATGCCTGCAGACTTGATAAGAGTAAGGGTCTCAGGATCAATAGTGGATGGAACTGTATCGGTCAGCATCACATTCGCCCCACCGATAATGGTGGAATAGATCAGAGGCAGAGTATTGGGCACAAGTACATGGGCTATTGCTACTGATAGACCTGCAAATGGTTGGGTTTCCTCGTACTCCTGTATCAGATTCTGGAATATGGGCATATCTAAAAGCACTGTTGAAAAGAGGCTGGAAGAGGAGAAAGCTTCCTTTACCCTTTGGATATCCACGAGGTTCCAATGATCTGCCAATATTACAGTTTATGGATAGCCAAGCTATTTTTTGTGGATGAGATGACTGGTATCACGTTTGCCGTTTTTCACCAGTGTGGTCTGCATATCAGCAAATATCAGGTCAAACTCTCGTACTAGCTCTCTACTGAGAGGAGAGTATTGGAGTGTAGCAGCATTCTCTGTGATCTGATCGAGATTTTTAGCACCTGGAATTGGGATGATCCTTTCGTTCTGAGCCATGATGTAGGCAAGTTGAGCCTGTATAATAGATCGTCCGTCATCCTTGAGTAATTCTGAGAGTCGTTCAAGTTTATCCCCAATCGTCCGTGTTCTCTCTGTATTGAAATCAGTCTTAGCCAGCATATGAGTTTCATCGGTAATCTTGTGACCCTTGGCATACTTACCTGTGAGCGTACCTGATGCCAGTGGAGACCTGATCAATCCCACCATCTCTTGCTCTTTTACCAGGTCAACCATATCGTCGTTCCTGTAGAGAATATTCAGGATAAACTGAACTGAGTTGGCACCAGTAAAGTTCTCCATTCTCTGTGGATCATCAGTTGACCAGCCGTAACCTCCTATTCTGCCCTCATCCACCAAATCCTGAAGGACCAGTCTGACCTCTTGTGCATCCTCTATTGGATGCTGTGAGGAATGGAGCTGATAAATATCAATGAAGTCTGTTTGTAACCGTCGCATGCTATTATCGATGGCATTGCGGATGAATGTCTCGTCAGTTTTCTTCTCTCCTGCATCTCCTTTCCGGTCACCCTCAACAAATGTGTTCCCGAATTTTGTAGCAAGTACCACATCATCTCTGAATTCTTTTACTGCCTCACCCAGTGCTTTTTCAGAATAGCCCACTCCGTACACATCTGCGGTATCAAACAGGTTGATGCCCATATCATAGGCTTTGCGAATTGTTTCAATTGCA
>JAEOUB010000245.1 GCA_016839545.1 Candidatus Kariarchaeota archaeon
CTTGAGGTGGAGTGACTGCAGGTGGGGAAATGTGAGAGGATTGATTGATCCCAGTTCCAATCGAGAGAGATCCAGAGAGATCAAGCGGTCATCAGAGAAGCGAGTGAACCTGGAGGCGAGTACAAATGAGAGGTGTGGGGTGAGATCATAACCTTCGAGCCACTGTACCAACCGTTTGTGATCGCTCACATATCAGTGGATGAATACACTACTCTTATGCATAGAGACAGGAGTACAGCTAATTGCAAGAAGTTATCACCTTGTTTTTACCAAGTTTCTAAGGCAACCCGAGTGCTTATAGTCATGTCAGAGAAGTGATAGATGTGGATCCGGACAACAAGGCAGCTTTTGTGGCAGGAGTCAGAAAGGGGACACCACTTATCTTTTCAGCCGCTTTTTTTGGGATTATTTTTGGATTCACCGGTGCTGCAGGAGGTATTCCCTTCTTCTGGGTATCGGCAATGTCATACATCATCTTTGCAGGATCTGCCCAGTTCATCACCCTCGTGCTCCTGATTGAACAGGAACAGCTCCTTGCGATCCTGGTGGTTGCAGTGATCCTCAATCTGAGACATCTACTGTACGGCGCGGTACTGCACGACATCATGACGTTGAAAGGGATACGTAAACTGCTCCCTGCCTATTTCATGACAGATGAATCTTTCCTGGTCACCACGTTGGTACATAAGGAAGATCCCAAGCTTCGCCCAGATTTTGTTCTGTTGGGAGCTGGGCTGACCCTGTGGGTCTTCTGGAACCTGACAACCATAGCAGGCTACCTACTGTATCAGGTTGGTGAGGATCTACTGAATTTACCAGATACGTTTGTCATTGCGGCCTCATTCGTGGGTTTCCTGCTGGATCATGCCGTTCGCTATCCCCAGGATAGAGGAATTCTAGCTATCTCAACGCTGGTGAGCCTGACCCTGGGATGGTTCACCTCCAGTTCAGTGTTACTTATTGTTGTGATGGTGACAGGAGCCATCTATGCCATGGTCCGCATGGCAGTGGAGGGAGATAAATGAGTTATACTTCAACTGAATTGGGTTTACTGATAGGTACCATTGGATTGGCAACTGTGGTTATACGAGCTATCTTTCTGTTTTACCTGCCAAAATCAGCTGATCATCCACTGATCAAGAGAGGTATGGAGGCAGTACCCGCAGCAATGCTGGTTGCACTGGTGGTACCTTTTACCCTGTTTGTCGATCAGCGTATTGAACTGCTGCGAACTGAGGTGTATGCAATTTTATTGGCACTTCCATTGATGAGATTGACCAAAAAGTATGCCTACGGTCTTGTCTTTGCCGTGCTTATCTACCTTGCACTCACTTGGGTGTAGGAGTTTATATCCCAAAGCATTCCCTCAGTGGTATGATACAACTCCAAGAGAACGGTGTGGAGATGTTTCCTGTTGAACGATTGTTGAAGGGCTCCAAGATTGATCCCGAGAAGATAATCAAGCAACGAGAGCCAATCTTGTTATTATCACAGATTTCAGGCCTGGAGAGGGAACTGGTGGAACAGCTGGAAATTGCAGGTATCTTTGATACTGATGATCTGCAATCCTGTGGAGAGGAGATCTGGAAACACCTGAACTTGGATACAGAGAGGATCCAGGATATTACGGCGGTGGTTGCTGCCTGTGTGAGATCCCATGCATCCACTCCAACTCTTGTCCAGCCACTACCTGACAATTACGCCCTGCTGGTTGTACGAGAACAGAAACTGGGGGTTCTCTGGAGTGGGATGCTGGTTGTGCTGGATGGGGACGAGTACTGGTTTGGGGTAAAAGACCAGCTGGAGAAACTGCTGACAGATATGGACCATCCACAGTTGCTGGGACGACCTGCAGACCACCATCCTCACTGGTTGCAGCGGGTAATCTCTATTGATGAGCACATATCCAACATTTCAGGAACTCGGACGGATCCTGAGCTAGCTGGACACTGGGGACTGACTGTGAGTGATGACCTTGAAGGAGAATTGCTGGCTTGTGGCTATCTGGTGGAGCTGGCTCTTGCCAACCGATGAATTTTTGCTATTCTTGCTAGAGAAAGGTTATCAGTTGATTTTCCCTTGATCACTGTCTTTTTAATATAGTAGTGAACATTTAGTATAGTACCTAGGAGTGATAACAGATGCGGTTCAATTTTTCCGATGATGACATGCCTGATATTGAAAAAATCATAGAACTACTCAGAAGCCAGATGTTCGAACAGCTTCGTGCCCAGGGTATAGACCCCGAGGAGCTTGTCAACCAGCTGCTCAATAACCCCCAGATGGGAACCATGGGGTTCTCCATCACCATGGGACCTGATGGTCAACCACATATCAAATCATTACAGAATAAATCTCCTGAGATCAAAAAGGGCTTTGAAGAACCATTTGCCGATATCTTCTTCTCTGAACAGAGTCGTGAATATCAGATGATTGTCGACCTCCAGGGTATCCAGAGCCTGGATATGATACATGTAGGATTTGACAAACGTCAGTTCAAACTCCATGCAGAGACTGGCCCCTTCAAGTACCGTCTGATCAGGGATTTGGATCATGACGTAAAACCAGAAACAGCACGGTTTGCACTCAACAATGGCATTCTGCAGGTAGATGTTCAGATCAAATAGGAAGTTCTCAAATATCCTCCACTCATGCAACTCTCGTGACAAACTATTTCGAGATCATCACAAGGGCAAACAGTGAACAGCTGATCCACGCACTGCTCGAACGATTCCCAGATCTTGCCACCGTCAAGGTCAACTACTGGGAGAAAGATGGAGCGGTCAAACGATTCTATTTCAACGGCTTTGACGGGGGGCAGAAGAAGTCATTCAACCTTAACATCAAGGAGAGAACCATCTTTGTCAATGAGTATGAGGACGCCTACTGGAACGAGTTGCTTGGTGTAGACGGCATGGAGGAATTCAAAACCGAGCTCCTGCGACTGGTAGAAGAGACACTGTCCCAGTCATACTGAGTAAAATTCTCTGATCTGCTCTCTGAAACGGGTGATGCCACCATGCGAGGGATGGCGGATATAGACCGTGTCATACCCCAATCGCTCCAGCCACTGCTGAGCTGTTCTGCCGACAGCAAGAATATGTGTGAAGTCACTGAATTCCAGTACCTTATGTGTCAGATCTGCTGTTGCACTGAGCTCTGAAATCCTGGGTTTGCGATTGGAGAGGTGGGATTGCCCACAGGGATGAAACGGGAAGACATTCCACAGAAAAGGCAGGTCAGGTAATGAGGCTATCTCGTCCCAGATCACTGTGGCAGTGACCTCTGGTTTTGTGGGAGGATGAGGAAGCACAACTTCAATCTCATACATGTCAGAGAAGCGCGAGATCGTATAATCATCACTGAATGGCAGTCCTGTTCTACGACCACCACGATGTCCCAGAGCCTCTCCAAACCAGGCAATCTCGGGTTGCAGGTTCACCACACGTGTCAGGTACTGCCTCAGATTATCCATGCGAATCGCTGCCGCTCCATTCTCCTGTAATTCCGGACACTCAGAGGTATAGGGATTGAAAACCCCAGGTAATTCTATCGTCTCTATAAGCTCTATTACTGCATTCATAATCCCTCAAGCCCACGGTAGAGGTTATAGAAATTGTTTCCAATCGAGGGAAGGTGGTAGCCCCCTTCAAGAATGACACCTACCTTGGGGAGATCTTGCAGAAGCTCTCCAATCTTGAGATAGGAATCGGTTGTCAGAGCCATCCCTGCGATAGGATCATCAATATAGCAATCAAATCCCATGCTAACCAGGACGATATCAGCAGAGTAGTCGGTGACATCAACTAGGGCCTCTGCAAGTGTGTTCAGGTAGATATCCTCTGATGAAGTCGATGCCATGGGATAATTGTGGGTAAATCCTTTGCCCTCACCCGCTCCTGTTTGATCACGCCAGCCCCAGTAGAAAGGATAGGAACTGGTGGGATCAGCATGCAATGAGACATATTGAATATCAGAGCGCTTGTAGAGCATCTCCTGAGTACCATTTCCATGGTGGTAATCCAGATCAAGAATGGTCACCGTTTTTCCCCTTCGCGTCAAATATTCTGCTGCCAGTACCACATTATTGTAGATGCAGTATCCACCACCCTGGGCATGTCTTGCGTGATGGCCTGGGGGTCGACACAATCCGTAGCTGCGATCATGACTGAGTAGTGTATCTGCTACATTGAGAGATATGTTGGCTGCTGCTTCTGCTGCCTGAGAAGTGGACCCCATCAGTGGAGTGGCAGGATCGAAAAAATAGTGACCAAGAAGAGCGTGAAATGAGGAATCTTGTCTGACCTCACCGGCAGTTCTGATTGCAGTTGGTGCTACAGGTTCCAGATCCTGAGGCAGAGAACGCATGAACTCTACATACTCGGCTGCATGGACCTCAGAAAGAAGGGAGAGATCCATTGATTTGCCAGTGGCTACCTCAAGACTGTGGTTGCTGAGAACGTTGATAATCTGCTCTACCCGTGTGGCCACCTCAGGATAGGGACGCATCGCAGTTCCCGCAAATTCCTCTGGAACCTGATGAGACAGACACAGGGGGTCGTGAAAGATCACAATTATGAATCGATAGTGATCCCTTTCAAAGTATGGATTGATGAATTATCCTCTAGACTGAACGAAGTTTTATCTTTGAAAGGTAAATAGAATCATAGATGACGGAGGATGTGGACAGGCTCATCAGTCGAGGGTCGATTACTGACGCTCTTGAAAAGATCAGCCAGTTCAATCCTCATCAGCAATGTATGGGCAAGATTCTGAAGAGCAGAATCTACGAAGTACAGGGAAATTATGATGCTGCACATGCTGAAGCTGTGGATGCACTTACTATGAGCTTGGAAGAGGGAAGGGTACTGGATGAACTCGGAGCACGTGTAGCACTGAGCTATGCCCTGTTGAGACAGCACCGCGTGGATGAGTGCAGTCTTGCATTGCAATCTGCAAAGGAGCTCATCCCCACCATACCCGAAGAGTACTATCACCAGACACGGAGATATCAGGCCACACTTCTCAACATCTGTGGACTGAAGAACAGGATCGAAGGCAATCTGGATGAGGCGCTGGAAGAATACAGTAGGAGTCTTGAAATCCGTGAGAAACTGGGGGTACTAGACGAGATCGGGGCAAGCAAGACCAATCTAGGCACCATTCACCACATGATGGGCGATCTTGAACGAGCCAGGCAGATGCATAATGACGCCATGGAGATCTTCAAGCGACTTGAGAATGATCACCTCATGGCATATGCTCTTCATTCCCTGGGGAATGTCTACTGGGAGATGGATAACCTGGAAGAAGCGAAGAATCATTTTGAACGTGCCCTCTCCATTCGATTGCAGCTGGCAAATCCATATACCACCAGTGAGACACTCTTTGGATTGATCCTACTCAATATCGAGTTTGATTACATGGATCAGGCTCGGTTCTATTTTGATATGTTGTCAGAACTTGTGGATGAACACTATGGTGACCGGATTGAGATCTATTACCTGCTGGCTGAGGCAATGATTCTGCAGACATCATCGCGACTGCTACATCGGGCTCAGGCACAGGAGATCCTTGAAGAGCTGCTAAAGAGACCGCTATGGAGCGATCTAATGGGACTGGTCTATCTCACACTCTGTGATCTCTACCTGACAGAACTGAAAGTATCAAAGAATGAGGATGTTATCAAGGATGTCGAGCGGTTGATCAGCGAGTTGCAGCAACTTGCCAAACAGCAGCATTCCAGCATACTCAGAATAGAAACATTGCTCGTCAGAGCCAAACTGTTTTTGGTCAAATTAGACCTGGAAACCGCCCAGCAGATACTGTTTCAGGCAGAATTGATGGCAAACAAGAAAGGATTACACAATCTGGAGTTCAAAGTATCAGCAGAGCATGATAATCTGATTGACAAGCTGTTCCAGTGGGACCAACTGAAATCAAGGAATGCGTCACTGGTGGAGCGATTGCGAGAGGCTGATTTTCTTGAACTGATAGATCAGCTCAAGACAAAGAGGGGATCCACAACCTCTCGTGGCAAGGTAGAAGAACCGTATTTCCTGCTGGTGATGAACACAGACTCTTTGCCACTGTATTCTGTAAAGTTCAATGAGGCTGCCAACATAAACCAGGAACTCATTGGCTCATTTCTGATGGCATCCAACATCGGGATGGCAGTTGCATTTGAACAGACAGGATCAATAGAGCGAATCAAGTATGGTAAATACACCTTGGTTTTCATGCATCATGATCGTCTGGTATTCTGCTATGGTTTTGAAGGGCAGAGTTACTATGCCATCCAGCGGTTGAGAGATTTTGTAGACAGGATACGGTTAGGTCGGGTCTGGGATCTTCTTCGTGCAGATGTTCCCCGTCCCAAAGCCATAGAACAGGACCTTACAGAACGAGTTGTGGAATATTTTGGAAAAGACAGCGTCTATTCAACAATTGGCAATACCTGATTTCTCTGAGTTTTCAGAGCAAAAAGTCAAAAGTAAACTTATGAATTCGCAATTGTGGTCAAAACAGTACTCTTTGTCTGTACACACAA
>JAEOUB010000246.1 GCA_016839545.1 Candidatus Kariarchaeota archaeon
AGGGAGATCTGATAATTTCTCTTCTTCTCGATAGTAAGAATTCTTGGAGGCATTATCTCAGTCTTCGATAGATCACAGGTATGAGGATGAGTATGGCTGATAGTGAGAATGGCAGTGAGACATCTGTTGTACTGTCGCTTGTGTCTTCAATTGTAGTCAGACTGGTGTTATCACTTGTGGTATCACTTGTGGTATCACTTGTGTTATCACTCGTAGTGGTTTCAGAATCACTGGTCGATGTTGTTGAACTTGTTGAACTCGTAGAACTCGTAGAACTCGTTGATGTTGTGGAGTTTGTCGTCGCAGTGGAGTTTGTACTTGCAGTTGTTGTACTGGTAGTATTGGTAGCTGTAGCAGTGGTGTTGGTCGTACTGGTAGTGCTGCTAGTTGTCTGGTTTGTAGTACTGGAAGTGACAGGGGAACTGGTCGAGATACTGCTGGATGTCTGAGTTATGGTAACATCTAGTACCCAAGCCTCATTGGAATTATCATCGATATCGTAGTACGAGTCATAGAGACCTCCGATCAGAAATTGATTGGGATTGGACTCAAGAATTGCCTTTCCGTAGTCATATCCATAGTTTCCATATGTAATGTTGAGTAGAGGATTGCCATCAGCATCTGTATGCACCAGCCAGATATCTTCCTCAGTAGGTACTGATCCAATTGTGGTGCCGATAATCGTGAACTCCCCGGTGTCTGACCGGACGAAATCTTCTGCTATGTCATGATTGACAGTCTCGATAGTCATATTGAATTCCTGGGTGAAATCCAGGTCGTACTCGCCTATGAGCATCGCCTGAGTCACACCTGTATTCGGCCTGTACTTGGCAAGATAGGAGATGGATCCATTATGTAACTGGGCATTTGTCACCCTGATATCATCAGAGGAGTTGCCATAGACTTCCTCAGCCAATACCACACCAGATGATGAAACGTTGAGCATCCACAGGTCATAGAGATATGTCCCATAGGGATCAAATACTCCAAGAACAGTGTAGGTGTCTGGTGCCGTCTGCACCACATCCACTCCCCAATCGTCACTGCTGCTCCCCCTTGTGAAATTCCACATCATACTCCCATCTGCAGCTACCTTGAACATCCAGAGATCTGATTTCAGCACCCCAAAGGAGTAGGTGGTTCCCACTGCAATGAATGTGCCATCATCTGTTTCCATCACAGAGTAGAGCCAGTCATTTGCACTACCTCCGTAAGTCCTCTCCCATTGGACATCGAGAGTAGAATTGAGTTTGATCAGCCAGAAGTCATCATTGAGGTAACTGACATAGTTGGTTCCCCCGATCAGAAAACCTCCGTCTGCGGTAGCAATGAGTTTGGCTCCTTCATCCTGCCCAGTTGATCCGAAAGTCTGATTTGACAGTATTGTAAGTGAGGGATCGAGTTCAATCAACCAGAGATCTGAGTTTCCGCTGCCAAACGAGAAGGTCTCAATAAGGACAAGATAATTTCCATTATCTCTCTTCACCATGTCTACAACCGTTTCAGCGCTGAAACCTCCAAACTTGCCATCTGCGATAACAACAATATTGAGATCTGGCGCATCCGTACTGATACTCGATCCTTGAAATTGCGAGGAGGTCAGTAGAAGTAGTAGTAGTATTCCTGTGCCAAAATATATCCGGGGAGACACGTTCATCAGATCGTTCACCCTGTCAAGAGATATAACAGTTTATCCAGCCCGGGGAAGTTACTTCTAATATTAGAGTAAATTGAAGCACATTCCCACAATTATGAGAATCGGTATCATATTGATTGATTTCTCTCAGATTTGTCACAGAATTTCAGGATACAGCAATAGAATTAATTTTCTACCTGCATCAGTGTCACCTATCTCCTCTCTAGATGATGAATGGGTGGATCTGTTCCAGGATAGTGTTCATGGATCTACCTATCTGGCTATACAATTCATTCAATTGCTCATGAAGACCCCGATGGGTGCGAGGTCACACTATATCTCACAGATGAGAAAGATGTATGCAGATATGGCAATCATTCGACGTATTCCAGACGAGCTAGAGGAACACACAGACGTCCATCTGCAGGTCCTGCTGGATGAGTTACTGTCACAGAATGATCGGATACGTACAAACCTTACTCAGGCATTTGAACCTCATACTAGAATTCTTACAGTATCACACAGTGGATTGTTAGCGGGTATACTCGCCCTTATCCCCAAGTCATACCTCTGCTGGAGATCTCCTCCAGGAAATGAAGGTGAACTTCTGGCCGAGGAGATAGACGGGGAGGTTATTGATGACTGGATGGAATTGATGGATGAAGGGAATGTGGATTGTGTCGTGATGGGCTGTGATACGTATGCCGAATTCAGTTTCGTCAACAAAGTGGGTTCCCAGAAATTGATCTCCTATGCAGAGAGGTCAAATATACCCGTGTTTGTGGTGACCTCGACATGGAAACATGTGGAGGCAATCAAACCCATCAGGTCAGAACTTCTGGAGTTGGTGGATTTCTCAGATGGTGTCACTCTCTTGACTGAGAAGGGTTAATCGATTATCCACGAGCATCCGATACATCGGTCAAATGACTGATGACATAGGGAAGGATCTCATCTACCCACATCCCATACATTTTACCCGATGGATGGAGTCCATCATCAGCAAGAAGGGTAGGATCATCAAGTGCCATTCGAGAAATCTCTGTAATATCAAAGAAATGTATTCCACTTCTTGAGGCAATATTCCGTATGACCAAGTTGTATGCGTCAATTTCCTCTGAAATTTGTGGATATGCTCCACTGCCTCCGAAAGGTGTCACACCGTAGTCAGGGATAGTAAGAAGTATCAGTGACTCAGGTCGATTTCCCGTAAGCAACAATGCCTCATCAATTAGCTTGTATAATTGGTCAGGAAAGTTTTCTACTGAACTTCTGCGATACTGGTCATTTACACCGATGAGAAGAGATACAAGATCGTAAGGTGGATCCAACAGATCCACTGAATTTTCCATTGTGTAGAGCAGGTCCCACGTAGTCCAACCTGTAGATGCCATAATGAGAGAAGAATTGATCATCATGTTATATCCTGTCAGTTGATCAATAAGTTGAGAGGGCCATCTCTCTGATACATTCACTCCCTGGCCGATGGTGTATGAATCACCCAGAGCTAGGAAAGAGAAGTTCGTCGGTTCTGATAGTGAATCTGATGAGGTCGAGATGATATCATCGGCTGAGGTGTCTACTGGGGTATCAACTGTGACATCAGGGGGGTAGAATGACATGATCAAAATTACTGAAACAAATACGGCGAGTAGGCCTGCAGGTAATGTGGCTCTCAATACATTTCAATACAAGTATTTTCAAATAAAAGCACCCTGTTAGCGGAAATTCCCTATTAGTGAAGAAGTACTGAATCTTGGAAGAGTCTGGTAAAACAAGTTTGGCAATCAGGCAACTGCTGTACCATCGTTCTAATATTGC
>JAEOUB010000247.1 GCA_016839545.1 Candidatus Kariarchaeota archaeon
CATCAGTGGTGAATCACATTGAGATTCCTACAACTCAGTATACCACAAATTGATAGTTGCACCGATTCCTAATATTGAAACAAAGGTTGCTTATACATCTTTTAGTGTATATGAGGGAGAAAAGTTCAATTATAACCTAATTTAATGGTGGTTGTAGGTAGTTCAATGTCTTTTCTTACTGAAATTGTGAGGGTTATCACTCGAAAACCAACCGCTCAACTTGATATTCCAATGCTGGACAAGATTGAGGATCTTCTCGTAGCAGGTGAGTTCCAGGGGGCAATCGATGAAATTGATAACCACGTGTCTAAACTGAATGAAGACGATCACTTTGCAGATAATTATTTCCAGATATTCAAGGCCCGACTAATATCGGAACAAAGCAAAGTCGATGAGGCAGAATCACATCTAAATGACGCTGTGGATTACAGTGAGCACCCAGTAATATCATCCTATACAATGGTTGAAAACATGAATATTCTTCGTTTGAGGAATGATTTTGGTGCTGCACTTGAGCAAAGTGAAGAAACTGAATTGTTAATAGGGAAAACCGGCTTTCTCTATCCCATTTTCCATAAGAAAATAAAGGCGAGATATCAAAATATTCAAGCCAAGATATTCAATAAAACGGGCAAATTCACTGAATCAATTACCTTGTTAAATGACACCATATCAATGTACACTGAACTAGGAGATACTGAGCTCACTGCAGAACCATTGAATGATCTAGGAATTGCATATGCAAATATTGGTGATGCAACTATGGGTCTAAACAGTATGATGGCATCACTCAAAATCTACGACGATCTGGGAAATGAAAGACAGGCTTTGAAACTCAATAACAATATTGGACTCTTCAATTACCAAATCGGGAAATTAACTGAAGCATCTCAATATCTGAGTCAAGCTCTTGTTCTCAGTGAGAAGTTTGGATTGAAAGAAAACAGTGGCGCAATACTTCTAAATCTAGGGTTGATTTTCCAGGATCGGGGAGATATTACTCTGGCAATAGAGAACTTGGAAAAATCATTAGACATTTTCACAGAAACAGGAAACAAACCATATATTGCCGTTTGTCAAACCAATCTAGCAAATATCTACCAACTTATGGGCGATGTGGATAAAGCCATTAAAACCTTCAAAGGACCGGTGCAAATCTGGGAAGAATTAGGTAACAAAGGTGAATTGATACCAATTTATACAAGCATGGCCACTGCCTATTCCGCAAAGGGTTTGAAACCCAAAGCCATTAGCCTGTTCAACGATGCATTGGCAATGTCGATAGAACTAGGTAACCATGACAAAATGATCCACCCCTACAGTTCTCTGATTGAGGAATTGGTAGACGCAGACAAAGTAGATGATGCAAAGCAGAAATTGAAAGAATTCGAAGAAATACTACCCAATGTTAATTCAAAGGTGGGAGAACAACTCTATAAACTCTCAAATTCTCAGATATTGCTCAAATCTGCCAGGGTAGTCAACCGGGCTGAGGCACAAAAAATACTTACTGAACTTGCGGAAGATGAGGAAATCCCCGTACAGTATGCGATCAAAGCATATCTGAGACTCTCAGGCCTTCTCTTAGACGAATTGGACATGTCTGCAAGTGAGGAGGCATTGGACGAATTCAAGGCACTTATTGGCAAACTCACAAATTTGACTGAGACTCGTGGAACTTCAGGTTTGACTCCCACAACAGTGGAAGTCCTACTCTTGAGATCAAAACTTGCTCTCATCGATCTTGAAATAGAGGAAGCGAAATCCCTTCAGGAACAAGCTCTTGAAATAGCTAGCCAAGCGCGTCTTAAAGAAATTGTGAAGCGAGTAAAGGCTGAACAGGAGGCAATGGATAATCAGATGATGAAATACAAACAAATGGTTGACACTAATGCTTCACTCTATGAGCGTCTCCAGGAATCTCAGATTTCCAATTACTTAAAGAAAGCCGAAAGTATATTGAAACGCTAAATCAAAACCAATTCTCTGTACATTATACAAAGTAAACATAGACTCTTCCGTTATGATATCTACCAACAAATCCTCGACTGAAGAGATCCTCTAACTGGGTTCGGGCCTGAAAGATGGTCTGATCTGTCTCTGCCCGTAAGTCACCAACGGTGATTTCCTTTTTCATCACCAATATCCTTGCTACATTCTGTAAATCTTTCGGGATTTGGAGAAGAGCAAAAGAATTCAACTGTTGAGAGGGCTCAACTCTTCTCTCCTGGACTTTAATATCGAATATTTCGTTAACATCGGTATCAAAGTCTCGGAAATCGTCTGTCACACCTCTGAACACATCAATTTTTGATCCATGTTTGTGTAGGAAGCGTGTACGAAGTTGAGATAGTTCGTCCTCAGGACGGGCGTCATCGGAAGTTGCAAGAACAAAAATCAATTTTCCAACTCGGTCTACATGAAATACAAAACCACCCGTACTTAATTTCTGTGCATAATTGCCAGATACTTCCTTGATGAAAGCCTGCATCGCTGAGATCATCGCAGTAATCAAAGCCGACTCAGGCATAGGTCTTATTGCCTTGTCAAAAATGCAGGTTCCATCATTTAGCATGACATAGACGGCGTAGACTTCCATCTCATACACCTATTATATCTTCAATAATTGCCGAGAATTTTAATGAAAAACTCTGACTATTGGGATCAATCAGATGTATGGGTCGAGGTAGCTGCCCCTCACTTGTTTGTTTACTGAGGGCATAGTTGAACTCATTTGTAATTACTGAAGGATCGTTCACCAATATTCCGGCAAGTTTCACATTACCAGGAGGTAGCGTATTGATAATTTGGCTATTCACTAGATCGGTAATCTTCTCTGCTCCTCCTGCTTCCAAAATATGAGGGGCAACCTGATTGATGATTAGGGAGGCTTCAGGCTGGACAGATTGATAAAGGGTTTCCAAAAATTGCCTAGTTCCACCAGCATCTGCATTTACCAACCGTAACACCATTATCACATGGTCGGTAATTGCGACACCGTTGATTGCATGGGTCGTAAGTCCTGGAGAGGTATCAATTATTATGAAATCCGTTTCAAATGGTTCAGAGGGGAGGACGTTCCGTACCAACTCCATCATTAAATAGAGATCGTTTAGCAATGCATCTTGGTTTCTCTGATTGATCTTAGCAATAGCAGCGCCTGATGTGTTTGCCAATCCGACAAATAATTTGCCAGGTGCGTCATCACCCACAAGGTAAGTACCATCAAAGAATACATCCTTCGGGTCTGCACTTTCAAGCAGATAGTCATTGATTTTCTTTTCCGTTCTACCAGGGGCATAGGTTTGTAATGAGGGAGCGGAAAGGTCCATATCAATTATCGCCACTCGAAATCCTTGCTTGACGAGATAGGCTGCAAGGTTCATCGTTACGAGTGTTTTACCTGATCCACCTTTATGTGAATGAATAGAAACAGCTGTTGTCATTATAATAACCCCCAGATGACTCCCTTCAGGATAGATAGGGATAGTTTTCTTGGATATAACCTGCGCCACTCAGGGAATATAAAAAGAGTTGGTCGCTCTAATGATGGATTTGGGGCAAATTATAGGGTTGTGAATCTCCGCCTCTTGATAAAGGCATGTAGAAGTGGAGAAAGAATGAAAATTGAGAAGGAAGTTCTACCTATATTCGTACTGATCTGCAGTGAGGAGGTAGTCACCTCCAAATAACCGATAATGAACTCGTAGGTTATGGATGAAGGGTTACCAAAAATGTCTTCAATTGAAAGATAAAGGTGATGTGTTGAGTTATTCTGCAAAAGATTACTCG
>JAEOUB010000248.1 GCA_016839545.1 Candidatus Kariarchaeota archaeon
CTCTGCCTCCACAGTATACCTGCGTATCTGGTGCTCTTCTCCTATCAGGTAGCAGAAGCAGTTAAATCACGAACACACTACCTGATTGTATGGCCAGTTTCGACATTGATCAACAGGAAATAGTTCACATTGAAAAGGCAGTGGACCTCTCAGGTACAAATATCCTGGAGATTGGCTGTGGATCGGGTCGACTTACCGAGCAGCTCGCCCCGCTGTGTGAATCAGTAACCGGTGTAGATGCTGATGAGGAGACAATTGATACAAGTTCCAAGTCTAACACCATTGAGAATGTCACCTACCTGACAGCCAGTGCACTCGATCTTCCGTTCGAGAATGACTCATTTGACCTGGTGATTTTCTCACTGTCACTGTGTTGTGTTGATCCTGAGGATCGTATGAAAGATGCCGTTTCAGAGGCTATTAGAGTTCTTCGTAATGGTGGTCATCTCATCAACCTGATGCCTTCTACAGTTAGAAATTTTGATGCTGGCTGGCTCTGGTACTATATTGACACTGAAAATGAGTCACAGCTCTATGACACATGGGTGGCAGCAGCACGACTGGCACTGAAGCAGAGTGTTTTCATAGACAGAAAACTGGCTTTTGTGCAAGAGCAAAAAGTTCGGACCCGATGGAGTTATGACGATATAGAAGAGATCCGTGAGCGGTGGCAAGACAGATATGACACCTTTGCAGAAGATGAGAGCCCCGATCACCGTACAACATTCGGTGAGCAATTGGATCGCTATCTCAGTGAGGCTCCACTTATCTGGACGATTGACGAGGAGATGCAGGTTCTGAGGAAATAATTAGCGTCTATTGAGAAAAATACTACCGAAATGTAGATAGACCCATCCTGTTATCAGGCGGTATCTACAGCGTCTAGAGGATGGTGAGACTCCCCACGGGTTTGTGGATATGCGTATATTAATGGTGGATGAGGGCAATCTTGAGCAGGTACAGAAGATGATCCATACCTTTGTTCAGGAGGTGCAGAATCTCAATAAAAGTGGACCGGGAAGACATCTGGTATCGATTGCACTGCATCCTTTCGCAACTCTCATCGAATAGTCCCTTGCGGTTTCCTCCATTCAGACTAGTTTTATATAATCTCACATTGGCGAATTGGTATGTCCTCCGAGAATGTACAGAAGAATGTAGTACTCGCTATCTTTGCACATCCTGATGATGAGATTGGCTGTGCTGGAACCATGGCAAATCACGTTGATGCCGGTGATGATGTCCATCTACTGTTTCTGACCAAAGGTGAGAATATCACCAATATGGATGGCTCACCAGAAGAGCTGGTTGCACGTCGCAAGGCCCATACCGATAAGATCGAGGCATTGCTTGGTGTTAAAGTTCATTTCATGGACTTTCCCGATTCCAGGATAGAGTACAGTGTGGATAATGGCTATCGTGTCGCACGCAAGTTGAGAGAACTCAAACCTGATATCATTATCACCTGGAGAGATGAGGGTCCACGCGGTCATCCCGATCACAACAACACGCACAAGCTAGTTGTGGATGCCACCTCGTATTGCCGGTTCAAGGATCCGGGGAGCGATCTGCCCCCACATCGAGAGGCCATGAATGTCTTCATCGGTCGATCATTTGTGGGAGGAGGAAGGTATGATTTTCTCTCAGTTGATGTTTCCAAGCAGTATGACAAGATCATGCAGTTCATCGAGATCTACGAGGAGGCCTACGGCTTTCCCCATATGGAGAAAATCTGGGATCATATTCTCTCCCATGGAGGGCTACGAAGTGGAAGGACACGCTATGCAGAATCATTTGAGATGGTCATGGGTCAGCTGCCGACAATTGAAACACTACCACCAACACCTGGATTTACCTGGTTGTCAGATATTGAGAGAAAGCTATGAAATATTCGCCCCCTGATCCCTGAGTTGATTAACCTCGACTGATTAGCTGTCATAGAATGCGGACATTCCTCACTGCACAGTGGACTGACCTGATTAATCTGACCTACCGGGTATCTCCTGACCTCCTTCTGGATCATGTTCCTGATGGGTTGGAACTGGATATCCAGGATGGTCATGCCTTTGTCAGTTTTGTTGCCTTCGATTTTGTTGATACACGAGTACTGGGTCTGAAAATCCCCGGTCATATCAATTTTCCTGAGGTCAATCTCCGCTTCTATGTGATTGAACCTGAGACTGCAACTCGTGGCGTTGTCTTCCTCCGGGAATATGTTCCCAAGTTCTGGATAGCATCAACTGCCAGACTGCTGTACAATGAACCTTATCGAAAAATCCGGATGAGTTCATCTCATTCCAAGTCTGATTCCACACGCACAATTTCCTATACCCTGGGAGAGTCATCTATCACTGTCACTGCTGATAATACACCAACCCTGCCAGCGAAGGATAGTCAGGAATACTACTTCAAAGAGCATGAATGGGGTTTTGGTAGCAATCACCGAGGCAGAACCATGTTCTACAGGGTGTCTCATCCCGAGTGGAATGTGTTTCCCATAATAAGCATGGAGCAATCCCTTGATTTTGGGGCACTCTACGGTCCAAAGTGGCAATTTCTTGAGAATGAGCAACCTTATCTCTCGGTTCTTGCTGATGGATCTGAGATCTCAGTATTCAATCCCATCAGATTTGATAGATTCCAGGAAGTCAACCTGTAAAAAAATGAATTGAAGCGCAAAAAAAAAGGTAACAAGTTCACTGAAGGGGCTTTCACCCTCCTAGCTTGTCCACAATCTCCCCAGGGACTTTCACCCTAGTAGAGGTTTACTCGCCAACCAAAGTTTCCAAAACCCCCGAGAGGGCCTTTTTCACCTTAGTTTTTGTGAACACCTTCCAAGCATAGTCATCGTAAACTCGAGCATACTTTACAACTTCGTAGCTTGCGAGAAGCTACTACCATGCTTTTCCTGTACTTGTTACCAAACTTAATACCTAGACGAAGTATAAAAGTTTGTCGCGATTTGCATATAGATTTCTGATGGTGATTTATATAGTCAACTTCACAAATATCCAAAATCATCAATTCGAATACTAGAACGTCTGTTTCACCTATATTTTGCTATTAAAAAAATGTATAAACTCTCATTTGTCTAGAGAAACCTCTAGGCTATAAATCCCAAAAAAATATAGAAATTGTACCAAAAAAGTATCTCTTATCACTGAGTGATTATTCGCCATCGTGTGTACCACAGGGTCTATACTCCCTCAGATTTCGATCTCGTCTGCAAATTTCTCTACGATCTTTTCAAGTCATCAGGCACCATCAATCACTGGCTGCCCACTCGCTTTGAGAATGGCCATATGGACGAGGATGAGACCTACTATCTGTGGGAGGAGGCAGGCGAAATCGTTGGGGTACTGACATCAGAGAAGAGACATCGATTTCTCAATAGTACCAATTCAGAGTGTCTACGGGCAATGCTCAACTTTCTGAAAGATCAGGATGTGATCATCAGTTGCACCTCAACGAACCTGCAGTTACAGCCTATATTGAGGGAATATTCCTATCAACCCCAGCGGGTGGAGGGATACATCCGGATCTATGATCCCTCATTTATCCCCAAAGCACTGTCCCTCCCCGACGGCTACTCCTTCCAGGAATTAACGGAGGAGTATCACACTAAGTATACAGCAGCGGTGAGAGATGTCTTTGGTCACCAGTTTTTTGATGAGGATGTAATCAGATATCTCCAGTCAAGATCATTTTGGATACAGGACCTTGATCTGTTGATTATAGACGATGATGGTGAAATAGGCAGTTTCTCCACATTGCGAATTGATCCTGTATATCATATTACAGAGTTAGAACCTCTGGGCACTACACCCAACCATAGGGGCAAAGGACTGGCTCAGGCAATAATCATGGAGCTGCTCATACGTCATCAGGCATACCAATCCGATTTGATCTACATCGGTGGTGCGGCTAATACACCCCCTGCAAATGCAGTCTATGATGCCACAGGTTTTCGATCAAAAATTGAGGAATGGTTCTGGACAAAGTAATCTGATCCAACAAGATTGGCAGAGGTCTAGAGAGTGGTATTAATCTGTTGATCTTTGTTCTTCAGCCACTTCGAGATAGTCGATAAATTCGTTCAAATTAGGCGTTGACTCTGATTTTACAATATTGAGTTTGGCATACAACTCCCGCACTCTCTCCTCCATTGCCCTGGTTGCAACCAGTGCCTTGGGATATTTGAACAGAAGGAAGAGAATAGTGAAATTAGAAAGGACAGTAAATGTAATCTGGATGCTGTTATATAGTAAAGACTGCTCATCTGTAGTAATCTCAAACACTCCCTCAGATCGAAGAAGTCCTAGCATTGTGTAGGATGTGGTA
>JAEOUB010000249.1 GCA_016839545.1 Candidatus Kariarchaeota archaeon
ACCAGAAAATATTGCTGGTCTACCTGAAAAAGAACTTCTATTTCTGGGAAAATCTTCCGGTAACCCTGCAATGTCAGTATAGCAAAATGAAGTATATCAGGGCGATCTTTTCTCTGATTCAAAGGTACATCTTTGAGGAGATGTTGATGGAAGCTAGCATCAATCAGAAGACTATTCTTCCGGTTTTGATGTGTGTTCCAATCTTTGGGTACCAGGGAAACCGCACAATCTGCAAGAATAACTCTCATTAGACAATTCTCCTCGATAGAAGAGAGATCCAAGAACGTACCTGACTGATGGTCTTTGGATCACCAACCGATCCTTTCCATTCAAGAGCACAGATGATGTAGAGGTTCTTTTTGTAGTTAATTCCCACACAAATATCCTTGAAAAACATCATAGATGGGATAAGAGGGGATTGATGAACCGACTCTTGGATCCATCCTTGGAAATGATTCTGGAAAGAAGTAAAGAAACCATCTGTGATAGTCTTTGTCTCTTCTGTGTAAATTTTTGAGAGCGAAGTATCCAATATCAGCACTCCAATTTGCTCCTTTACCAACTTGGAGGACATCGTGGCAATTTGACCTGAAATATTGAGAACCTGGTCACTTCTAGCCTTTTGTAACGCACTTTCAACGAATACTTTTTCGTCAAACCATTCGTCAATATCATTTAGAATTTTCTCAAGGAAGATTTGAATCATATTCTGGTCTGACAAGTCAACTGCAGAGCTGGCAATCATCATTGCAATCTCTTCATCTAATAGTTGAATAATCGTGAGCAATTTAGGATCGCTCATTGTCCCTTGGTCACCTATTATAGCAAGATTAAACTCACCTGCATGAAAGGCACGAACATGCAAACGAAACCTACCACTCATTTCTATTGATTTTAGGGATTGACCTGTAACTTCAGAAGAGAACATTGAAAGAGCACCGAGCATTGCACCTGTGAGGATACCAGATACAACTGAAGGACCCGAGGATCTGACCCAAAGAGGGACGCCTGCCTTAGTTATCAGGCTTGCTTCTTTCAACAATGTAAGACTTGATACAATGGTGCCATTATAGATTTATTGTCGCAGAACCGTAGTAATCTCATTGTTCTATTCCCGAATCAGGCGAGGAGGTGATAGTGGTCATTTTAAGGTATGGTTGGAAGATATAGTTATGGAAATGCCAAAACTACAATATATCCAAAAAGTCAAAGTTCACATTGAAATGGCAGAACTGTACCAACAATTCCTACTGCGTTTAGGAAAAGCATACGATGATCAGGGGTTAGACAAACCTTGGGCTGTATACGAAAACACCTTTGGATCTGTAAATCGCTTCAGGGAATTTATTTTCATCAGATATCTTCAAAACTGGGCGGATCTTGATGAAATATCCAACGAGCAAGGTCTATCTGAAATTCTGGCGAAAGCCTATGGTGAGAATGAGGCCATGAAATGGATGAATGTAGTTCAGAAATCAATACGAAATATTGATACTCAGGTCATATCACTACTAGACAAGTATTAAATCAAGGAAGCCAAGGTCTCAGCGAAAGTTTCTACGTCCTCAGGGTCCAATATTGAGAGCACCTTGTCAGCATGGACAATGCTCTTATCAGCAGAGAGAGGAATGTCGCCAAGAATAGAGTGAATTAAGGAAATACCTGAACCTATTGCCCCAATGATATGATTGTTTTCATGAGCTGAAGTTACAAGATCGGAAACGCCGGATATGTCATTCAAATGGTTTCCACCCACTAGAACAATTGCATCGAATTGAACATCATGTTGTATTACGTCTTGGAATTTGACGGTCATCACAGATGAATCTAACCCTTTAACTGCTCCACCAGATGATGAAACTGTTATTACATCATTACCTGCTTCTTCGAGTATCACTTGGTTAGCAAGAAATGCCATATCATCAAAGCCTTCTGAGAGAATTAGAAGAACTGTACCAACCACATTTGATTATCATTTTGATGTTTATAGAACCTTTCCACATTATCAGATTCAGATGTTGGCGAGAGTGAGAGAGCTTCTGTACTTTATATTACCTGTTCAATATGAGAGACAATGGTTCAGGAACAGGAAAATGTATTCGTTATCAGGACTCTTGAATGTGATATCTGCCAGAGATTTGATTCCTTACTTCTGACAGAAATTGAGCTTATTGAGAGAGTAGAGAGAAATTCTTTGCAAATCGGAAGCAGAATAATTAATCATGATGATCATCTACGAATTGTCTATTTTGACAGAGATGCTCAGTATCTTGGAGATACCATGTCTCTAAACGTGAAAGAAATACCACAGAAATCTGTTTCCTATAATGTCCCACTGCTACTACAAGAGGGAAAGAAACTTGGAGTCCTACGTAAAATAGTGAAATTCCTGAGAACTGAGAATTTCATGATTTCAATTATCGGGCCATCTATGGCTGGCAAGACTTCGTTGACCAGGTTTCTTGAGACGGGAATTCCTGAACGGATGACACATAGGATCAACCACCCACCAACTATGGGACAGTCGACAAAACGATTCGATCTTTCCGGCAATAAAATCACGATTTTCGATATGGGTGGTCAGAGAAACTTCTGGTCATTATGGGAGAGGCATTTTGGAGATGTTAAGCACATCATCTACATGATCGATGGGACTTCCAATTCCTTGGAGACTGCAATTGAAGGATTGGATTTACTATTTGAGAAAATCACAGATCAAAAATTACTGATAATTTTCAATAAATTTGACCTTCTACTTGATGGCTACTCTGATGGATTCTTGCAACCTGAAAAACTGCTAGGAGAGATAGAGTTTCCAGACGAATTGAAATATTGGATTGTAAAAACTTCAGTATACAACGGTCTCGCATATGAGTACGGACCCGCCGATGTTGAAACCCCGCTTTCAGAGGCAATTATTGATTTCCTAGAACGAGAATGAGTAGATCATAATGCTTAGAGAAATGTCTGATACTTTCCAGCTTTGGCCAATTCCAGAGCATAAAGGAATATCAATTGAGAAAAGTGTATTGAAAATCTTGGATCCCCATAATATCAAAGATCTCATTTTGAGAAAATCAAATCAACCTTTCCAAGAAGTCAACAATCAGGTTTCAATTCAATTATTAGGAGAATATGATAATGATACTATCTGGTTCATTAGAATTCAAAACAAGACATACGTATGCTACCAAGTAATTTTGGGATCTTCAATCTAACCATTTGTGTCTGTATAGACCGGTTCGATCACTCCGCTCAAATCCATGAGAACCAAAGTAATCTCGTTGAGCTTGAATAAGATATGATGGCAATCTAGAAGTGGTGATTGAGAGGAAGTATTGCATTACAGAGGAGAAAAGAGGAGATGAAACACCTGAAGTTATTGTTGAGGAAAGAATCTTCTGAAGTGAAGGTAATCCATGTTGAATGATTTCTTGATAATCAGGGTTCAATAAAAGATTGGAGAAATCTTTCTCTTCCAATTTTGACATTTGGTGGATGAGAGAGGATCTGATGATACAACCATTTTCCCAAATTTTGACCAATTTACCTCCATTGATTTTCCAAGACTGGTCAGTGTTGACGGTGATTATTAGGTTGAAAGCCTGTTCAAGGATAAGCAATCTAGCAAAGAGATATGCACTGGCAAGATCCTCAAGAGCAACTGAGGTCGGAGAATGGTTTGACTCATAGAGATTCGCTAGTATGACTCGTTTGTCTTTATGAGATGATATAATCCTTTGTTGAACTGCAATAGTGATTAGATCTAAGGGTATTCCATATTCTAGACCAATTTCTGAACTCCACCGACCTGTACCTTTCTGAGCGGCTTTGTCTATGATTAAATCCACTAGGAAGCGGTCTTGCTCTTTTTCGACGAGTATCTCAGCTGAGATCTCCAAAAGGTAGGAACTCAGGATACCCTGGTTCCATTTCTTGAATATGTCAGAGATCTCTTCATTTCCTAAGGAGTTGCACCGTTTCAGAATTTCATAAGTTTCAGCAATCAATTGCATATCTGCATATTCTATTCCATTGTGAATTGTTTTGACGAAATGGCCTGCCCCATTGTCTCCCAAGTAATCAATACAGGGTAATCCTTCCTTCGATTTCGCGGCAATGGATTGTAACAAGGAAGACAACCTGTTCCAAACGCTGAGCTTTCCACCAAACATCATTGATGGACCAGTTTTTGCACCTTTGGGACCTCCCGAAATACCCAGACCCACGAATTCGATCCCTTTCTCTTCACATAGCACTTGACGAGTTTGGGTGAGTTTGTAGTGAGAGTTACCTCCATCTATTATGCTATCCTCCTTTTCGACGAAATTTAGCAGATCGGACAGTACCTCGTCCACTAGATGAGAGGAAACTGATAATAGAATCGAGCGAGGTTTGGCAAGACTATCCACAAAATGACCTAATGATGTAAAGGTGCGGATGTTACTATTCTCATTTTGAAGTTGTTGTAGTTGATCGGAATCTATATCGTAGGCTGAAACAGTATGTCCTTTCAAAATCAGATTTAAAGCCAGGTTCCTTCCCATGGCACCGATCCCAACAATACCGATAGAACTACTCACAAATTACCCTCCATTACGTAGATTTATTTGGTTATGGTTCCCGTGGAGGGATAATTTATATTTTTGTCCACGATCGTCCCTCTTTTCCAATGAAATCATCTGCTTGCTTGGGACCTTGGGTACCGGAGGGATATATCGGAATGGGTTGCTGATCTTCGTTTGATGATGAGTTAATCTCATCCCACCTTTTTCGGATAGGATCTACTATTTGCCACATTTCTCTAATTTCATCGTATCTAACAAATAGTGTGGAATCACCACGCATAGCGTCCAGAAGAAGACGTTCATACGCCTTAGGTTCCTTAATTTGTGCAATACCTCCGATATTCAAACTGGTTGGCTCAACATCCGTCAATAAACCCGCTGGTTTCCATCCCAACGTAACATCTATACCAGCAATTGGCTGGATTTCAAGTCGGATTGTGTTTGGAATTGGAGGCTGGTTACTCAAGGATGTAGGGATTTGATTTACATTCAACTGTTTCAATTGTATGAATATTTCGGTTTTCCTATGGGAAAGCCTCTTGCCTGTTCTAAGATAAAATGGGACTCCACGCCAACGATAATTATCAATAAACAACTTCACAGCCGAATATGTCTCGACTCTAGAATCCTGAGCTACCCCCTGCTCATCGAGATATGCAGGGACGAATTCCGAGTTAACAACCCCTTGTCCATATTGCCCCCGCATGGTATAATCGTCTACTTCTGATCCAGAAAGCCGTCGTATTGACTTCAGAAGGATCACTTTCTCATCACGTATCAATTCAGGATCGAGAGATTTAGGATGATCCATTGTAAGAAATGCCAGAATCTGGAGAAGATGGGACTGGAGCATATCTCGGATGACTCCGGTTTGTTCAAAGAATTCAACTCGACCTTCTGCCCCTACAGTTTCAGAGATTGTGATCTGTACATGATCTATAAATTCGCGATTCCAGAGTGGTTGAAAGAGGAGGTTTGACATACGGAAGACAAGAATATTCTGAACGGCTTCCTTGCCCAAATAATGGTCAATTCTGTATATCTGCTCTTCATCAAAATGTTCCATGATGACATTATTGAGTTTATCTGCAGTCAGAATATCTAGGCCGAATGGTTTCTCCACAATTACACGACTCCAGGCATCATGATCTTGCTTGTTCAGATCTACTGATGCAATTGATGAAATCAAAGTCTCGAAGTGACTGGGGTTGGTAGCAAAATAGAACAGTTTGTTTGCATTTCTTCCCCATTCATCTTCCTTCTTTTCTATTACTTTGGCTAGATTGGAAAAGGTGTCTGGATCTGTGTAATCAGCTCGCAAAGAGCTCATACTAGAGGCCAGAGGATCCCAATACTGAGGTTCCATCTTATGTGAGCAATACTGGATCACACGCATCTTCATGTGGTCAATGAATTCTACTCCTTCCTGAATCTTTCTTCCCAATCCGATGACATGAAACATCTCAGGAAGAAGCAAATCACGAGCAAGATGGTAAAGTGCTGGCATGAGTTTTCTTCGAGTTAGATCACCCGAGGCACCGAATATGATTAAAATCGTCCCATTAGGGATGTGTCGAATGGGATCAGGTTGATCTGAATTCAAAGGACTCTGAGGAATTTTGAGCTACAATCTTATTGAAGTGTTTTGTTGAAATACGGTTCATTGTGGATTATTCCCAAATACTAGTGATTCGGGGGGTATCGACGACTTCGATTGGGTTGCCAACAGGTTCGAGAATATCATCTTCAAGATCGATTTTCAAGTTGTATGGACTGGTTACACCGCTCAATATCGTTGTCACCTGGATCTTCTCACCCAGCGCGGGATCAATCTGAGTTCCCCAAATTATTTCCGCTTCATCACCCATTTCCTGGGAAATTGCTTGAACACAGCGTCGTACCTCTTTGAGTGACAGAGATTCTCCTCCAGAGATGTTAATTAGGGCTGCTTTACAATCCATTACCTGGATGTCAAGAAGAGAATTGCTCAAACTTTCTCGGAGAGCGTCCTCAATCCGGTTTTCTCCCTCTCCTTCTCCCATGCCTATAACAGAAGTTCCACCTCTCTTGAGTACTTGGCGGATATCTGCAAAATCAACATTAACGTATGCAGGCGTGATAACCAGGTTAACAATACCCTTTACAGCTCTTACTAGGATTTCATCGGCTACTTTGAACGCAACTCCAATGGGAAGATTTGGCAGGAGTTCCATTAATTTCTCATTAGGAATTACAATGACAGTATCACAAGCTGAAA
>JAEOUB010000026.1 GCA_016839545.1 Candidatus Kariarchaeota archaeon
CCAGTCCTGTGCCAGTGAGAACCACCCGAAATTCAGACGGTTGAATGCCAGCGCATAAACGATATGTGCCAACCCAAACGCCATCACCCCGTCAACTGTCCTGTGTTCAGTAATCCTGATCCATTGAGCCATCAGGAGGTCTCCAAGGAATGAGAAAATGATTGCCAGTAAGAATAGCAGGAGAATACTCGCCTGTAAGGTGAAATACTGCCACAGTGAGCCCAACACAATAAAGGCAACACTAATTATGAAATCCCGTTTTTTTCCTGAAATCAATCGCACAATCAGAAACAGTAGTGAGAGTACGTAGAGCCCCATCGGTACAAGATGTGTGGTCATTGATACCAATTCCCCTATCATTTAATAAGAATATAGTCAAACGGCTAGATACCAAAAATCAGACCGAGTGTGAGATACCCCAACAGGGTCAAGAAAACAGGAAACGGAAGTCCGGGTAAGGGACTGATTCGCTGCAGAAGAAAGAGTGTCATACTTGATCCAATATTGATGAGGACAAATGTGATGATAAATCCCATCACTCCCCACAGTAGTAATCCGATGAAGAGCAGCACTCCAAAGAACAGCACATCCCCTATACCCAACAGTGTGTTCTGATAGCTGAAGAGAACGGGAGTCCCATCTTTACATATTCTCTGGAAATGCGCTTCCATCATCATGTCTGTGGGGACCTCGTATAGATTATCCACTCGTTGCGGTCGACCCATCACCTTTGATATCGGTCCCCGGAAGACAGAATAGATATCGAAGAGGGAAAGAAAGATTGCAAATGCCACAAAGCTCCAGATATCGAAGAAGAGAGCCATGATCCGGGCAAGGAGAACTGCAGACACGATGATGCCTGCGTTCCGAGTAATGAGATTGGCAGTTCCCTGGATATAGACCAAAGAGAACCTGAGACCGATTAGTGCCACCACAGCTGCTAGTACCAAACTGAATGCGGTTTGCGGGAGTGACATCACCTCGAGTACGAACAGACCAAATGGAGAGAACAATAAGACTCCGTAGACCGTTCGAACCATTGATTTCGACATTCTGGTAAATATCAGGTAGAACACCACACTACCCACAATGATGCCTATCGCCACTACAATCAAAAAGAAGGTATCAAAGCTCAACTGCTCATCACTGTCCTCAAATACTTCAAGTCCCAGGATTGCAGCTACAAGAAGTACTAACAGGGCAATCCAACTATTCTGAATTACTCCACTTCTGTAGTAGGCAACTTTGCTCAATACATCCTCCTCCTGTCGCACCTTCTTCAATTATTGGGTTAGAGGGTAGGCCAAGATATCTGTGACAAATGAGTCTGATTGAATATGAGGTGGTGACATTACAATATAGTACCGTTCTGAATCGAGAGGCGGAAAATGAGCAAATTCCACAATTGCCCGTAGGGCTCCCTTCTGATCTGCGTTCAATCCAAAGTAGTTTCTGTGTGCCAGCAGTTTGCCTCCATCATCTTCTTTGTCAACTGATGGGAGGTCTGTCAGAACTACCTTAACATGAGGCCATCTATCAACAATTTCCTGCATAGTTGAGGGATGGAATGATATTGGATCTGTTCCAGAATAATCTGCAGTACTGGGTTGGTCTGAAAGTGGTGTTCTGAATATTACAAAATTTGCTTCCAATGTTTCTGGCAGGTGTTCTGGTAGGATGTAGTTCTCTTCAAATGCAGCATCAGTCAGATCAACTACCTGTGCGATATCGCAGAAGAAACCCGGTGGGAATGCGCTGAGATCTTTTCCGGTATCCTCGATATGGTTAGGGGTCTCAATATGAGTCAGGTTGTGAGGTGTGAAATTGTAGACTGGAACATTGCAGGATCCCCCCTCAGACACTTTACCCACGAAAGAACCGATGACCACCGGGGAGGATCCGAAATTGGGCAGAGAGAATGCACCAGAGTTTTCACCATCTGGAATAATAGGTCTTGAGCATCGAATAGGAGTACCAGATCGCATCTCTTCCATAGGCATCATATTCATCTCTGCTTCATATTACCTTATAAGCCTGCTACTCGATCGATGTTTCTATCTGATCAGGATAATTTCTTGACCATTCACTGTAGCTTCCCACGTAGAGCTTAGGACGGGGTAAATTCAGATGTTCCATGACTGCAATATTGAAACATGCAGTCACTCCAGACCCACAGTATACAGTGTATTCACTTAATCCTGAGAGATCTATGACTTGTCCAATCTTGGATCTGTCAGCAACAATTAACGATCCTTCAAGATGGGACATCCAGGGTAGACTCACTGCCCCCGGAATGTGACCTGCAACTGAGTCATAAGGCTCTTCTTCTCCTTTGAACCTCTCCACCGCCCTACTGTCAATAAGGTAGTTTGATGGGACAAGCATGGCAATCTCTCGAAGCTCCTTCAATTCAAAGATACCTTCCTCCCAGGAACTGATGTTGGGAGTCCATGATGATCTGGGATATACCTGTATCTCAGTTTCAGTTTCATAGCCTTTGTTAATCCATTCTTCGATACTCTCCGTAAGTATGTAAACAGATTCTATACCCACCTGTTTGAGCATCAACCAGAGTCTGGCTGCTATCCCTCCTTTGAAATTATCATAGATGAAGTACTGGTGCTCATCATTTATCCCATTCAACTGGATCCATTCAACAAAATCTTGAAGATGTGGGAGTGGGTGTCTTCCGGTCTTCTCAGTCGGTACACTTGAGAGATCCCGATCTAGATCTGCAAATATTGCTCCTTTGATATGCCCTTCATCAAATTGCGAAAGTCCCCAATCAGGTAGAGTCAGGTTGAATCTACAGTCAATATACCTACCGCTCATTTCCCTAGATTGGTCCAATGTCAGGAAAACTGTAGTCATACATTATCTATGTCCCATCACTTCAAAAGAGAGACTGTTTCTGGGTATTCCTACGTCATATTTCATGGAAGGTTACGGTTTCAGGTTTAGACAATTCCATAGATACAACAGACCGTGTAAAACCGTCATAGGGACCACTTGACGAGGAGAACAGGCTGAGTACCTTATTGTCATGCATCCATTTGAAACCAGCTTTGAATGCAATGTGGGCACGAATGATCAATTCTAGATTATTGGTGTCAAGAAAATTGTCAGTAACGGCTATCCCCCACTCCTTACTATGACCCCCACGGCTAGAGGCGACGTACTCATGATTTTTCTCTCTACCATCATAGAGTGGATCATTCCAGCCAATTTCATATTGTGGTCCCGTCTTTAGGGTGTGTTCGCGGGGAAATTCAGATCGCTGTTCTATACGTGATACTTTGAAATTATTTTCCACTGGGATCCCACCATGAGCCATGTAGACTGCAGAGGATACTGCAACCATGGGTAACTCAGCAAAGAAGTCGAAACTGATTTCATTAGAGAGGTCATGGATCTCCAGCTGCTCGACAAATCCGTACCTGGCACAGACAGCTGCATCTTCGTGATTACCCCTCAATGGAACGAAGTCATCATCAGATTGGATCAACTCTGCGATCCTCTCAACTACCTCCACCTGTTTCTCCCCTCTGTCAACATAGTCACCAAGGAGAATGAGATGCTTCATGTCCAGTGCCTCCCTAAGTGCAATAATCTTCTCTAAAGAGTCAATGTCCCCGTGAATGTCTCCTGCAATCAATGCACTTCCCGAAACTTTTCTCACATTGTTGCCTTTGGCGAGTACCTGAGTTGCACTGGCTAGTGTTTCGGCATATCCCATGGGTTGTCTAAGTGTAGTCAATATAAATCAATTTTCACCATACTTTATCTGAGCTAAACTTTTTTCTGTGATCAGGATAGACTCTATTTGTGAGCAACGAGGATCCTCCCAAGTATTCCGCTTATGATCATCTGAAGAAGGATGTGGCAAAGAAGACCAAAACACGTAAGGAAACCCGCAACAGTGGAGGTCTTTCCACCCAGTTTATCGGGTTTGTCGTAGTTGTCGTGTTATTTGGTGGTCTTATGCTATCAGGAGCATTAACAGGACCTGGACCTTTTGGTTTTGGCAATCGAAATAACAACAATAATAACAATGTCCAGACTGGGGAGGAAAATCCTGAGGAGTTGACATCTATCTGTGTACAGCACACTGGATTAGCTGCTCATTACCACTTTGATGTCACCTTATACATTGACGGCATTCAACAGACAGTACCGGCCAACGTCGGTATTCCAAATTCAAACTGTTATCGACCGCTCCATACCCATGATGGAACTGGTCGTGTACACGTTGAATTGCCCAGTGATTATTCCGGGAATAACCCCACTCTGGGTGATTTCTTCTCCGTCTGGGGAGAGACATTCTCTGAAACTTCTCTTCTGGGTCAGTCTGGAGCAACATCGGTAACCATCAACTCTGCAAATTTGGACGGTAATCCCCGGCTGATTGTGCCCTCGGATGGTGATCAGATCTCAATTCGGTTAACACGGTGAGCTGAGTTATCACTGTGATATTCAGCATGTCAGATACAATCTATCATTCTTTTTTTATTTGAGAAATAATAGAAACAATTCGGTCACTCAGACTTCTGAATGACCAACCGAGCATTCGGCCCAGTGGTGTAGCTCGGCCAATCATCGCGGACTCTCACTCCGTGGACCCGGGTTCAAATCCCGGCTGGGTCATCTCTTTTTTTCTCAAGACCATCGTTCAAAACGTTCAAGTAATCCAACTGTGAACGCTATCTAGAAAGACTCATTCTTTTTGAGTTGGTATCATGGAGAGCCGAGCACTACCCCCCAAAGAACCAGATATCTCCGAAACAACGGAGAACTATCTCAAGCGCATCTTTATTCTCATCGATTCCAAGGGGAAAGCAAGGATCTCAGATATTGCCCAGTTGATGGATCGCTCTTTGTCTTCAGTAAGCGAGGCTGTCAAGCGAATGGCTGAAGAAGGATATCTGAACTATGAGAAATATGGTAAAATCACCCTGACTGCAAAGGGAGAGGGTATTGCAGAGAATGTTCATAACAATTATTCCATCATTAACTCTCTTCTCCAAACTCTGGGTATTCCAGAACACTTGGCATTGGTTGATGCCTGTTCAATGGAACATCAGGTCAGTGACGCTACAATTCAGACAATTAGAGAATTTGTAGATTACAGCACCCGTAATTCAGAGGCTAAATCAGCACTTGCCAAATTCAAGAGGGAAAATCCGGTTGAAATGCCTCCTCCACCAATAGATGAAGATGATTAATCAGATCAGAAAAATCGAGTAGACACCGCAGACCATAATCAGTAACTTGATTCTTGTACCTGTGTCAACCCAATTGCTCCATACACGAAAATTCAGACTAATAATGAGTATTAACTGTCCCCAAGCCAAGTATGTTGTTCCTGATAATTCAAATCCCAGAGTACTCAACTCCGGAAATGTTGTGATTACAAGAGACACAAACAACGATCCAAGAGCTGTACTCGAGGTTGAGATCAAAATCATCCTGCCACGGTATGCTTCCCATCTTTGGTTTGTACTCTCTAGGAGCTGAGGGAGAGATCGCAACTCGAAAAGCCAGTGATCTATGAGATCTCCTCTCGTGGAGGGTGTAGTTGCCATTAACACTTGGAAGATGTTATCCAGAAAAGTATTGGATGGTCTGTCTGCAATAGTTCTGCTTTCTTTACCGAGTACATACATCTGATAGTCTCCTCCCAACGGGGAAGTTGTGGCAATTGCCGACCATGGATTTGACACTAAGATATCTCGTGAAGTAATCAGATAATTCAAAGCATCATCCCAGCCTTTCATCCTGTACACCACCTC
>JAEOUB010000250.1 GCA_016839545.1 Candidatus Kariarchaeota archaeon
GAGGAGGTTAAGTTGCTTGTGAGTTAACCCGTATACCACATCTCATAGAATGTCATGGGGGTATAAAAAAACTCATGAATCACCCAAAAGGGTCAAAACACAGAGTTCACTTTCTGTAGATTGAATAATATCAGATCAGTTCTTGCTGGATACGAATAATCCGGAAGGTGGGGATGAAGGTGATCTTGTTCTTGCCCAGCTTGTTCTTATCCATGAAGGTGACACCAGCGTCATCGAGGTGTATCAATCTGCAGTCAGTGTGTTTCTCCACATTGTTTCCTTCCTGGACCCAAATGGAGTAGTCCTTGTTGTGGTGTTCAGTCAGTTTGTTATAATGAGCACTCATTACAAGCAGTGACAAATCTATGTATTTAGAGATTCTGCATGAATCGTAGCTGGTTGTTCATTTCAGTTTCAGTTCCATCATGATTGCGTTCTTGATGAAATCTCTCTGCAGATCTCGGGGATTGAGATCCATCTTCTTGATGATATCCACACCGACATCCATCATCTTGTCCTTGGCAATGCTGGTCACACCGGTCTCCTCCATGATCTCACGGATAATCTCTCCCATAACACCAGCAACAGCAGCCCGAATGGCACTAGTTCCCATATTGCCAACACCCTTCGCTCCTTTCCTGAGTAGATCTTTCATAGGTAAAGCATGATCTGAATGGTCTTAAGACTTGAGGTCAACGATAATCAGTATGAGGTCTCAGAAATATCGGGACCTGAGGAGCGGATCTGCTGATTGACAAACTCACGGATCCATCCGGCATCCTCGGCATCGGAGAACACACGTACCATGACGTATCTCTCACGACCTGTTCTGACTCCTGAGAGAAACGAGGTGAAATACGAGGTCTTCTCAATCGCCTCTTGCAGACTGAAACTGGTCTGTCCCGGTTCTAGACTGCCGGTGTCATCATAGATGTAAATCTGGCCGACGGCGAGTTCTTGATGATCAATGGTGCTCATCGGATATGTGGCCGTAACATATAGCTCGGGCACGTCTACTTTGCGTCGTTTTGCCTCATCCACAATCTTCTCGATGATCCGACCATTGGCAATAGTGTGGGCATCACGTTCCAGGTCTCCTGAGATGCCTGTTACCTGGTTCTCGGGTAGGGTAACCTCCCACACCAACTTAGGTAGCTGTCGTGAGAGTAATCGCTGGGTGAAATGTCGGGCTTCGGCCATCTCTTCCGAGGTGGATGCCATGATCTCACCAACCAGTGTGTACTCGTTGATCCACTGGTACTTTGAGAGATCGTCGGTTCGGGCTGCAAGTTGCAGTGGGTCCTTGGCTGCCAGTAACAGTTTCCTGATGAGAATGTCTGATGCTGCAGATGCCTTGTGGAAGTAGACACTGCGGTACATGTAAAACCGGCCTAGAAGAGCCTGGAATATGTCCTCCAGCACCTTGTGGTTGTAGTGCAGGGACATCACACCATCATGCTCAGCAATCAGTGCATTGTCAATAATCCGCTTGATTGCCACAGATCCAAAATGGGTGGTACCTGCAAAATAACCATCACGCAGCATGAAATCAGTACGGTCTGCTCCAAGTGCACCCTGGGTGATTGCCTGCATCACGGGATCCTCACCCTTCCACAGGCCCTCAAGGTCCTTGACCTCGACACCACAGGCCTCGATATAGGGTTTGAGGTACTCAGAATTGATCAGTTTGAACCGATGGGTATCGTGACCATGGCGATTGCCCGGGTAGAGGTCCCGGTACACGGTATCATCATATGCGTGAGAGAAGGGACCATGTCCCACATCATGCAAGAGCCCTCCCAGACGTGCTAGCTGTACCCGGTAATCCTTGTCATCCTGTCCTTTGTAGATCTGTTCTGCATACTCACCAGCTAGATGAGCCACTCCCAGGACATGTGCCAGCCGGGAATGCTGGGCTCCAGGAAACACCAGTCGTACTCCAGACAGCTGGGAGATCCAACGTAATCGCTGGATATAGGGGGAATCTACCAGGTTGGTTTCGGCGTCAGTGAGCCGTATATAGTTGTGTACCGGGTCGCGGATGGCGCGGGTGTATTCTCGGGTCATATATATTCT
Source organism: Candidatus Kariarchaeota archaeon (assembly GCA_016839545.1). Lineage (GTDB taxonomy): Archaea > Asgardarchaeota > Heimdallarchaeia > Heimdallarchaeales > Kariarchaeaceae > Kariarchaeum. Next base: position 2,077 of record JAEOUB010000250.1, read on the forward strand.
GAGTTCATTCTCTAGTACTTTATTTTGTCCTCTAGGGACACTAGAAACGACATTAATTTGGAGAAAGGCTGACAGTGTCAATTCTCAATGTTCTGTGTAATTATTCTGAGAGACTGCGTTTCTGGCGGATGATGTTGACACCAAGTACTTTCCAGATGTCGACCTCGTCACCGGAGTCGAGTGTACCGCCGATATCGTCATAGTCGGGTAAAGTGGTCTCAAAAACCTCGTAGGTCTCTTTGTCCATCAGTTGCAGGGAGTCGGGATTGACAGCAAGAACTTGACCGATTCGTTTCTCGATCAAGGGGATCCTTACCTTGTCATCACCAGGCATAACCAGTGATTTCTTGTTACCAGTGACAATGTGCTGGATGCTCATTCTCACCTTGGCATGACCGTGCTTACCTGATTTTGAGGTATCAGTTGAGAGTACTTTGTAGACACCACCCTCATAGACAAGATGGTTCCCTACTCGAATTGCAGTTGCTTTTTCAGGACGTGTATCTCCTTCACTCATAACTATCTAAAACCCACTTCTACTAGATCATTTATTAATTATCCTCTAGGAAGCTAATAAGAAAGTGGACTTGCCTTATCTGTAGACAAGAAAGAGATAGAAACCTATAGAATCTTATTAAAACACCTTGGTGTAGATGGATGTAATGAGCACTGCAAGTGGCTATCCCATCAACTACACTGAGCCAAGAACAATCTGGACCATCGCTCTCCAGCTACTCTATACCCTGCTGGCCATGATACCCTTCTACTATTACATGAAGAACCTGATTGACATCCCCTCCGAGGGACGCTACCTCTTGCAGTACCTGCCC
>JAEOUB010000251.1 GCA_016839545.1 Candidatus Kariarchaeota archaeon
AGAGCTTTGAAATGGGGTTGCGGATGCCCATCCAGATCCGGGCATAGCACCTCCCGCCATCATAGACTGCATTGTTTGCATCATCTGCTGCATAAGTGCCAACTGATCAGTTCCTTGGGCAGGGGTTTCTCTTGACACAGTAGGCATTTCTTCTCCTCCAGGAGGCATATTACCTTCTATTGAATCATCTTCCTCCTCCTCATCAAAGAAGGATGCCCGTTTCTTAGCCATGACCTCGAGTGGGCTTACAGCTTAATAAAATCCTAGGGACTGAGAATAAATCTCTGAATGTTCTATAATGAGTTCCTTGATGATGATATCTATGAAGTTATCAAGAGATCTATCAATGGCAGGCTATGGTTGATCCAAAGGAATATCTCGATCGGAATCGCGATCGTTGGAATGAATTGGTACCACACCATGTATCAAATTCAAGCTATAATGTAGAAGGGTTCAGATCAGGAAAATCCATGTTGAATCACATTGAAAGAAACCTCCTTGGAGATCTCACTGGCAAGAAAGTCCTCCATTTACAATGTCATTTTGGATTGGATACGCTGTCTCTTCTGTATGAAGGGGCTCGAGAAGTTGTGGGAATAGATTTCTCTGCCGAAGCTATCAAAGCTGCAACCGAGTTGGCAAACGATCTTGATCTAAATGCGAGATTTGTACAGAGTGACATCATGGAATTAGATCAGGTATTCAATGAGTTTGGTTCATTCGATACCGTGTTCACATCTTACGGAACCATCGTCTGGCTCCCAGATATTGCAAAATGGGGAACCATTATTAACAAATATCTCAAACCAGGTGGTAGTTTCATTTTTGTTGATGCACATCCTTTTTCAAATATTTTTGATGATGAGACATCTGAAGCCAAGCTTATTCCCAAATATCGTTACTTCCATAGCGAGGTCCCAGATTATTACAAGGTTGAAGGATCATATGCGACATCAGCATCATTAGAAAATAATGATGAGTATATCTGGGTCCATACCATATCAGATATTGTTACTGCATTGACCCAACCTGGACTAATCATTGAGACAGTTCAGGAGCTTCCCACAATAAATTGGCAGATGTTTCCTTTTTTGGAAAAAGGAGAAAATGGCTGGTACACATTCCCAGAATCATATTCTGGTCCCATTATTCCACTATTATTTGCACTTAGAGCAAGAAAACCTTACAACGTTGTATAGATAGGATCTTCATAGACCAGTCCACAGGTATTGCAGACCAGTTCTTGGTTCATCGGATTTACTGTCATACGTTCTCCACACTCTGGACAGGGTTTTTCCAGGCTGTTGATGTATTCATTCAATTCCTCTTTCGGGTAGGGAGTGTAGATGTCCATATCGATGTAACGATACTGACAGAATTCACATGCAAACCTCGCTTTTGAGACCTGCATCAACATTTTCTGACCACAATTGCGACAGGCCATCTCGGTCGATAGCTGACGAAGGTACATCACCCTACATGTACGACAGAAGAGATCCCTCAGGGGACGCTGACAGGTATCACAGTTGTCCATCTTACATTATAATTGGGTTTCATACTGTTTTTAACCTTAGCGAATCCTGTACAAACTCCACAAGATATCTGTCAAATCCCTCTCAGTCATACGATTTTGGTACACTTGGTAAAAATATTCAAAAAAAATGTTAAATATTAGAGTTCCAGAGTCTTCATGAACTCGTAAATGGTAGCAATTAGGTTTGACTCATCGCGAGTGATTACCCCATCTTCCTGAGCCTCGACCCAAGCCCCCTCCAAGATCCATTTACGCATCTCTTTGAGTTTCTTTCTCTCATCTTCATCGACGACTCCATCTTCCTCGGTAATCATCTGGTACTTCTTGTACTGCTCGATGAAACCTTTTATGGTGCCTAGTAATTTCTTCTCCTCATCAGAGACAACACCATCTTTCTCTGCAACTTCTTGCAGTTTCTGCATAAGTTCTTCTATATTAACCATAGATCATTGATATTGCGTATGGTTTTGAATGGTATGGATACCTGATGGTCTATTGTCAATCACCTCATTTGACCAAACCGTATGGGTAATATAGCAAGAATGAAACCTGTATATATGGTTCCTGAGGATTACATCAATCAATTGCAGCGTCAATATCCATCCTACGGTATCTTAAGGAACCACATCAGTAAAGTTCTTCAAAACCGTGAGCAGAGACAGGCAGATCCCCATGAGTTGGGGACAGATTTCCCGTCTGCTGGTGTTCTTTTGGCTCTTGTCCTTCCCCAAGCTGTAGTGGAAAATGGTCTGGATCCCATCTCTCATCTTCACATTATCTATGAGAAACGATCAGAGAAATTGAAAAGTCACCCTGGACAAATGGCATTTCCTGGTGGAACCATGGAAGATGTTGATCAGGATGCACGGGATGCTGCCTTTCGAGAGGCAGAGGAGGAAGTCGGGATCAATCCCAATGACTTAGAATTCATTTCCTATTTGGATGAGTTTGTCGCAATTTCAAACGTGCTTGTTCATCCAGTGGTTGCGTGGCTGATTGAGGATGTGCCTTTAGAGAATTTCTCACAAGCAATTGCTGAGAAATACAGACCCAGAACTGAGGAAAGCACTGCAACTGTAGTTATGCCTCTTACTCACCTTCTCAATCCAAGATACTACCGACATCAACCTTACAGTAGAAACGGCTCGCAAGTTGGATGGATACGGTACTTTGATACGGCTGAAATTCGCCCAAATGACAATATAGGGGGATTGACTGCCTCTATGACAAGACGGTTTATTGACGAAGTATTCACTGATAATCTCTTACCTGAAGAGAAAATATCCTAGTCAAGTCTCTGTAACAATGCTTG
>JAEOUB010000252.1 GCA_016839545.1 Candidatus Kariarchaeota archaeon
CCTGCTGGTTGATGAGAACCCTTCTAGAGTTGCCTGTAATTCTAACAGGATGTTTGTATTGTATGTCGCAATTAAATGGAACTTAGAAGTTTTACCACTGAGTATTCTCCTGTATTCCTGTTCTCGACGTGCATACTCCAAGCTGATCTTTGAATTCAAGTGGACGTATGTATAGTAGTAATCTTCAAGACTTAATTGCTGATCATCACGAGTCCCATTTCCGAGAGATGTGAAACCCGGTGTGGAACAGGCAAAGAAAATGAGCCGTTGCACGTTATTGATTATTCTTGTATATCCTTCCTGAATATGTTGAGGATCTTTCTCCAGATCGGAAAGTAAAATCATTACAGTATCCTGAAGTCTATGATGAGTGATGTAATCATTCAGAGTCTGAAAATTGAAATTGCTACCCTCAGGCTCGATACTGTGGAGCAGAATTGATAACCTGTTCAAAGAACTCGGGGAAACACCAAGATCATGTTTCCATGTGTAGCGATCACCGTGGACCAAGATGGTACAATTGTGGGAAGACTGCCTGATAACAGAGGAAAGCTCAAGGATTGCCGATAGTACAAATTCCAGTTTTGGTCCCGCCATCAGCATAGATCGGTCAACCACAATGAGAAACCGCAATTGTATCGGTTCTTCAAATTCCTTTGATATCAGTTTACCCCATTTTGCTGTCGCTTTCCAATGGATATTTCGAATCTCATCTCCAAATTGGAAATCTCGGAGAGACAGAAACTCATCCCCTCTTCCCCTTCTTGAGATGGCGATTTCTGATATGAATTGATTGAAGATCTTTTGCTTCAGAGTCCAAGGCAGTTGGATACGTTGCGGTTGTGGTACGACAATAATCTCAATATCGACCTCAATCTCCGTCTCAAAATAGAACAACCCTGGGAATCCACCGTAGGAAACCATCATTGCAGAAATGCGTTCCTTGCCCCTACGAGGAGTATAGAGAACAAATGATGTTTTATTTTGTCCCCCACGCATTAAGATTGATTTATTGGGCTTCAGTACTGGAAAAATACCACTACTGTGCTTTAATTCAACTATGACGCCTTTTAGAGTGTCTGATGATAGTTCAAGGCTGAGGGTGGTGAATTGTTTAGCCTTGACTTGAGTACTTGGCATATCCACCGAGAGACTTAGATCTGGAGGGACACCTCTGATAAAGAGAATTACAAAGTAAAGAAAGCTGAGAAGAATCGTAAATCCAGTCATTGAAAATATGAATAGATCCAGGACGATACCCAGACTAACAAACAGAACCGACACAAGGATAATTGAATAGCCGGCAGAGCTTATTTTCAGTGAAATATCACTATCCGCCCCAGACTGGGAGTAGGTCCTGTTAAACATGTAAATTCCCTCAGAGCGTCACTGGAGTCTCCTTTATCACGTTTTGAATGATCTGCTCAATCGGAATCTGGTCTACTTCCGCTTGTGGAGTCAAAATAAGCCGATGATTGATAACATAGTAAAAGAGTTGTTTCACATCATCAGGCTCAACATAGTTTCTCCCTTGAGTTGAGGCGCGGGCTCTGGAAAGCATCATCAGTGCCAATGAGGCACGAGGACTCCCTCCGAGATTAAGGGTGGCCAGGTACCGAGTTTTGACAACGAGTCGAGCAATGTAGTCCAAGATCTCATCTGAGATTTCTACCTGTTCCACAAGATTCCTGATTTTCTCAATTTCTGCAGAATTAGTAACCGAAGTTACCTCAGGTACAAGTTGTGCACGTTTGCTTTTCAGTAATTCCAATTCCACTTCATAATTGGGCAATGACATATTAATTTTAATCATAAATCGATCAATCTGCGCCTCTGGCAGCTGATATGTACCCACTTGTTCAATTGGATTTTGTGTTGCAATTACGAAACTTGGCTGGGGCAAGATGTAACTTGTACCCTCTACAGATGCCTGAGCTTCCTGCATGGCCTCCAACATTGCAGCCTGAGTCTTGGGTGGAGCTCTATTTATCTCATCACAGAGGATAATATTCGCGAAAATGGGTCCTTTGATGAAGTTGAATTCTTGACTCTCAGGATTGAATATACTAGATCCGGTAATATCCGCGGGAAGCAGATCGGGAACAAACTGGATCCGTTTGTACTCTAAGCCAAGTACCTCTGCAAGGGTCGATGCGAGATAGGATTTTGCAATCCCCGGTACACCTTCCAATAGGACATGACCCCTCGCAAATAGAGACATACATAGAAGATCTATGTTTAGTTCGTTGCCAACAATACGTTTGGCCATTTCCTCTTTGATACTCTTCGTTATTCTTTGAATTTCATCGACGCTAACCATATAATCACCTTGGGTTCTTGTAGTGTGAGAGTAGTAAACTGTATCCTTCTTCGAGTACTCTCCAGCTCGAAAAGGAGGTGTAGTGACCGGTTGACAGTTGTACCAATTCGGTCCTAAGTGATACGGGGATTTCC
>JAEOUB010000253.1 GCA_016839545.1 Candidatus Kariarchaeota archaeon
AAGCCTACCAGATTTGGAATTGGTTTGATGACTATGAAGACCTATCTTGCTTCTGTTCCCGAATCACTTTGGGATGAGTCTTGTGGAGATTGATTGGAAATTATAAGTTCCCACGCTCTGCCTGTTCTCGCTCTATTGGCTCAAACAGTGCTTTGAAGTTACCCTTGCCAAATCCTCGACATCCTTTCCTCGAAATAACCTCAAAGAAGAAGGTAGGTCTGTCCTGGATGGGCTTGGTAAAGAGTTGTAGGAGGTATCCATGCTCATCACGATCAACAAGAATACCATATTTTGCAAGCTCCTGGATGTCTTCCTTGATCTCACCAACTCGATCGGACAATTCATCATAGTATGTCTTAGGCACATTGATGAACTCGACACCACGTGCTCGCATGTTTTTCACAGTAGAGATAATATCGTTGGTTGATAACGCTATGTGCTGCACTCCAGCGGCGTGATAATAGTTGATGTATTCTTCAATTTGGCTCATCTTGAGGCCGTGTGCCGGTTCGTTGATTGGCATTTTGACTCGGTCATTGTAGTTGTTAACCACTTTTGAAGAAAGGGCTGAATACTGGGTATTGATATCATCGGGGCTGAACTCAAGCAGGGTTCCAAACCCGAAGACCTCGTGGTAGAACTGCACTGTTGGATCCATTTGGTGCCAGTTAACGTTGCCGACGATATGGTCGATACGCACCACACCTTCCTCCTCAGTTTCTACCGGAGCAGTATAGGGTATGTAACCGGGCAGATAGAGGCCGTCGTAGCCATCTCGCTCGATGAATTTGTGCACAGTGTCGCCGTACGTCTCAATTGCAGATATGCGTACTTCGCCGTACTCATCTTTCATGGTAGTGGGTTCAATCACTCCCCGTGCTCCACGCTCCAGTGCCTTATCATACGCAACCTGTGCATCTCGGACACGGAGTCCAATGGCTTTGGCACCATCTCCATGCATCATCTGGTGTGCAGAGATATCTGATGAGGGGTGATAGGATGAGGTCAGAATAATTTTGGCTCTACCCTGCTGCATGACATAACTGGCAGAGTCTCTGTTACCAGTTTTCAAGCCGGAATAGGCAACTGGTTTGAACCCGAGGGCATGCTGGTAGTAGTACGCTGCCTGATAGGCATTACCCACATAGAACTCAACTGCATCGAAATCTTCTACTCCGAGAACGTCTTTAGCAGCTTTGTCACTTGATTTGGGAACTGTATCTTGTACCATAAGCTGTCCTGTGTTAAGCGCCTTTTAATTGTGTCCATTTGCCAAAGCCTAAACTACCTTATTGGTAGCAAAGAATTTATTGGCTCGAAATGGCATGTATGACTCTCAATGCTATGAATCAGGGGGAGATAGTTGGAAGATAACTTTCTCCACCTCCACATTCCATAAAAGGCAGGAAGTTATGGGAAAGTTTAGCGTGTCCAAGGCACTTCTCTTCGAGGTTAACACCCGATACTGGCTCTATCAATTATCAGAGAAATACGGGGAAAAAATAACCTTGGGTAATATTCCAGACCAGGAGCTCAATAATATTGCCTTGCATTTTGACTGGGTGTGGCTCATGGGTGTCTGGGATAATTCTATTCTTGATCAGCAGTTTATTGAAGAACACCCAGGATTGATTGAAGAAACAGAGAGAGTGCTTGACGACTGGACCGTAGACGATATTTTGGGATCACCCTACTCGGTCAAATCCTACACCATTCATCCCGTCTTGGGATCTGAGGAGGAATTTGGTCAACTTCGACAGCGGTTCAATGAGAGAGGAGTCAAGGTCATGGTGGATTTTGTACCAAACCACTTTGGATATCATACTCAGCTGATCTACGAGGAACCTGATTATTTCATCAATATTGATCATCCTCCTGACAGGACCCACAGCTACATGTTCTTCAAAGCTGAGACCTCAAAGGGAACTCGGTGGATGGCATACGGTAAGGATCCCTATTTCTCACCCTGGGAGGACACGGTACAGGTCAATATCTTCAACCCAGAGATGCGACGTTATCTGACAGAGCTTCTGCATAGACTGGCAGATATGGCTGATGGAGTGAGATGTGATATGGCCATGCTCATCAATACCAAGATATTCTCCAAGACTTGGAGCAGTATGCTCACTTCATGGGAGAAGCCGACAAGTGAATTCTGGAAGGATACCATCTCAACAGTAAAAGCAAAAAATCCGGCGTTCACATTTCTGGCAGAGGTCTATTGGAACATGGAATGGGAAC
>JAEOUB010000254.1 GCA_016839545.1 Candidatus Kariarchaeota archaeon
GGGATACGGTCGAGGACCACGTATCGAGATCTATGGCTCGGAGGGAGCTCTAATCATGCAGGAGGATCAATCCCTATTTGGAGGTAAATTTGGAGAGGACGAAATACCCACTCGTCTTGAGATACCCGAACAGTTGAAATTAAACATGGAGCTACAGGATGAACATATCCTTGTACCTCCATTCACTAGACTTCTTGACGAATTTCAGAAATCCATACGCTCCGGCCGATCACTCCACCCCAATTTTGAGGATGGTGTCCGTATTCAGCAAATAATTGAGGCAATCAGTACGTCATCCTCGAAAAAGAAATGGGTGGAGATCAAAGAGCTAGATTGACCATGGTCAGTATCCAGCCTGATGTGGTACTTGCCATCAGACAGCATGCTGAGCGGGATTATCCCAACGAATGCTGTGGCATTTTGATAGCATCTTCCAACTCCCCAAACATAATTTCCCGGTCTCATCCTATGACCAATGTCCACGAGACTCCTCATAATCGGTATTCTGTAGATCCTTTTGAGCTGATGAGGCTGGAAGATGAGCTAGATGAAAGTACCGAACTGATGGTCGGGATCTACCACAGTCATCCAGATCATCCAGCCCGTCCCAGTTCCTTCGATCTCAAATATGCGTGGCCTAATTTGCTGTATGCAGTGATCGGAGTGCAGCATGGTGTGGTTGAGAAGATCACAGTATGGAAATTGGGAGATAAGGAGTTTGCAGAGATCATGATCGACGAGTCTTGATCCTGAATTTATCTGGATTATCGTAGTACCCTTGTTCTATCAATTGTCGCTCAACTCTCAGAGCCTGCTGAAAATGAATGTACATGATCATGATCAGAAGGACTATGACGAATCCAGCAAGGATAACCCAGAGTATCTGGCGTCTGAGCACAAGGAAGGCAATGGCATTGGTGAAATTCCACAGTGCATGCAGGCCCAGCGAATAACTCATACGGGAATATGGTGAAGGAAGAAGTCCCACTTGATACATTCCAATACCCCAGCCCAGCAGACCTGTGTATACAGGATGCCCGATGAAGGTAAAACCCCCTCGCACCAATACTACGGTGATTGCACCACTGAAATCTCCCTGCAGTAGGGTGGTCATACCGTAGACAATATTCTCAATAAATGCGAAGCCAGCACCGACAGCCACTCCATAGATCATCCCGTCAAGCCCACCGTTGAGCTGTTTCTTGCGAACAAACCAGAAGAGTATTGCACCTTTGGCACTCTCCTCCACGATAGGGGCAACAAGTACTAGATTGATAAACGCGATTGTGGTATCCTCGTAGCCACCTATGATAAATGATAGGAAGATATAGATTGGGAGGCTGATTGCAGGGCTTAGCATTCCTGCGAGAAACGCCTTGATGACCTCGGATATCGGTTCAGAATTATGATAGTCAATCCTGTAATAGAAGTGAAGAACAAGGAGGGAGAAGAAGAGCGATACCAGGGCAAGCAGTATCCAGCTGTACTGGAATTCTCCGAGAGGGTCGCTGTACTCCACACCTTGAGATCACTCAGGAAAACATAAACTGTATGGCTATCGAGTCCTCCAACACCACGAATTTTTTTATGCCACTTCTAGAAGATCACCTGTGATTGCAGTACCACACTCCGAGTTGGAGTCTAGAGTATCACTATTGCAGCAAAAGATGGGAGACCACCAGGTGGATGCTGTCCTCTTACCTCTCGGAGTCTATTTTCAGTACTTTTTCGGCAAATCAGGCATGCCAAGTGAGAGGATAATTGCTGGTATCATTCCCCAGGATCAGGACCCCTTTCTACTTGGTCCTGCATTTGAGAAATCTAACCTGGAGAGATCCACTTATGTTGATGACATTGTCCCCTGGGAGGAGACCCAGTCCCCCTACGAGATACTTGGCAGAGAGCTGACTGATAGAAAGATCGGATCCAGCATCATGGTTGATCCCAAGCTGTGGATTGACGAGGTGGAGAAAATCCAGAAATATAGCCAATCAACTCTGACCTCGGGACATTCACTGCTTAACGCCCAGAGACAGGTCCAATCTGAGTGGGAGATCCAGCAACTGCAGGCAGCTGCCAAAGCATCAGCCGACGGGATCCTGGCAGCTCTGCCGCAGCTCAATGCTGGGATGAGCGAGCTGGAATTTGCTCCTATACTCCACAAAGAACTGTCAGACAGGTCAGGCAATCCACTTGCATTTGCACTCATCCAGTTTGGTGAGAACAGTGCAGTACCGCATGGAAGACCTACTGATAAGAAACTCAGCAATGACTCAGTTGTGCTTATCGATGCGGGATCTCCAGTCAATGGATATCAGGGTGATATCACAATTACTGTGCCATTTGGTAAGCCTGAGGGATACCAGGAGGTCTACGAGCTGGTTTACCAGGCTAATCGTGCGGCACTGGATGCAGATCGAGAGGGCATGACAGGTGCTGAGCTTGACGGTATTGCTCGAAACCTTATCTCCGATGGGGGACATGGACCGCATTTCACCCACCGGTTGGGTCATGGCATCGGCCTTGAAGTGCATGAAGATCCATACATGGTCGGCACCAACAATGTGCCGTTGGTAGTGGGTAACTGCCATACGATCGAACCTGGCATCTACATACCTGGAAAATTTGGTGTCCGTATAGAGGATGATGTGGTTGTTGGTAAAAATGGAGGGGAGCTACTGTATGCAACTCCACGCCATAATTTTGATCTGTTTTAACCGCCTTGAGAAAGTCTGAATACAACAAACATGAATATTGCAAACAGCATTGCAATTGCAAATTGCAATCCGAGAACTCCCCAGTTGCGTTTTATCTTGACCTGCTGTCGCGGAGCCCCACCTTCTGCAGTCATCCGCTGGAAACGGGCATCCTGTTGGATTGCTGCCTTTCTCTCTTCTTCTGAAGCGTCGGAAGCCTTCTTGGTACCGAAGACAGAACTGCCACCATATGCATATTTTCCTTCTTTACCAGAGACACCTGCAGATTGACTTGTCTCCTCGAATTCCACGTACTCCTTCAGGGGATCTCCTCGGTAGGCAAGTGTGGACATGAAACCGATGATGTATATTGCCATGATAATGTAGACAAAACCAGGTGAGAACCAGTTGTTGGGGTTCGTTCCGATGTTGTCCTCAACTGCATCTGTGAACCCGTCCCGGTCCGTGTCAACTCTTTCGTAATCTGTTCCCGTACAGTACCCCATGAGTTCATTGGCGAACACTGGGTCAGTTGGCCCGTGGAAAATTGCATCTCCTTTTTCACAAGGGAAGTCAGGAGATCCTTCTATCTTGTCAGGTAAGAGGTCTTGATCGGTGTCTAGTTGATCTGCACGGTGGATAAATCCAACGGAAGGAGTGCGGATCCCGCTACCTCGGTTTCCAACAGAGAGCACTCCCATCATCAGTGCAAACATAGACCCGATGAAGAGAATTACAAAGAGAAATGTGAAAATAACTCGCAAGTCCTCTCTCCAGATTTTTCTGATGAACTTAACGAGATTGAATTCTTGACTCATGGTATCCTACAATACTCCTGTGAGGGGTTCCATTTAATAGTTATTAAATGATGAAAGTATGATTGAGTGACACCGCAAAATATGTCACCAAAGCACACAACCACAATTATATAGTGCCAAGCAAGGATTATCTCAGAATGGATACCACACAGAGGAGAATTGTACCTCGCCTGGGATTGATCCTGGTGATAACACTGGTATTCTATATTGTGATTATCGGCTATCTAAGGAACTTCATCGATGGTCCTGGATATTTTGGTGTACTTGCTGTTTTTTCTCTGACCTACTTCCTACTCCTCATCCTGCTCTGGGTTCGAGAGCGAACCCTGTATTTTGACTATATCATGCAAAGAAGAATCGAGTCGGGTAATGCACAGTATCTCCTGTGCCCTTCTTGCAGGGTGATCCAGGTCAAGGGAACTCTCCAATGCAGTTCATGTGGAGATGAATGGATTGTATGTCAGACATGCAGAGTACCTTTTGAGCCTGAGACCAAAGTGTTGGTATCACCTTGCTCTGGTCTCGGTTTTCACTTCGATCACTTTGAGGCAGCACTCAGGGAGCTAGGCTACTGTCCTGTCTGCAAGTCTGACCTTCCGCTGAATACTGCCAATTGGTAATGTGTTAATTTCAACGATTCAAAAATGAGGTAGGATAATCCATTTATGGGTCACCAAAAGTTGCAGGTAAGTGGCTCAGAAACCCTCACTCTCAGTAGAGGACTACGACTCTGTCGAGTTCTGGAAACAGCATTTTGACAGTAGCAGTACTGTATCTCTGGGATATTACGATATGGATGACACAGTCAAGCTCTTTGGGGTACATTCCCAGCCTAAGTCGCCCAACGGCCGTACTGTCTTAGTTATTCCTGGTTGGTTCTCATTGGTAATGGGATGGAGAGAGGTCACCAAGGAACTATCCAAAGAGGCAGAAGTCTGGTATATCGAGACCAGGGAGAAGGGGAGTAGTATTTTACCGAAAAATAAAGTGGACATGTCTGTCGAGAGAATGACAGATGACCTGATTCAATTTACTCAGAGTGTCGGTCTCGATCTGTCTGAATGTGTAGTAGTTGCATCTTCCATGGGTGGAACTGTGATGCTGGAGTACCTTGGTAGACAGAACAATCTACCCTATGCCTCAATTCTGATAGGTCCCAATCCGGAGTTTGAGGTGCCAAAGCGACTGCTGAGTGTGCTCCTCCGTCTTCCTGCTGCTTTGATTGACCGCTTCAAATTCCTGGTCAAGTGGTATATCCGTAATTTCAAGATTGACATGAAGAAGGAGCCTCAACAGTACGCCAAGTACTCAAATGTTCTTGATCTAGCAACGGGGAGAAAGATAAAAACTTCTGCAAAGGACTGTCTGTGGTATATGGCATGGGATCATCTTCGTTCTGCAGAGATTGATTCAAAGGTTATCCTGGTGGGTGCTTCCTCCGACAAGATGCATGGTGCTGAGATGACACAGAAAATCAAAGAAGTTATCCCCACAGCGGAATACGTTGATTTCCCCTCGAATCATGCCACTCATTCCATTGAGATGGGTGAGTTTGTCCTCAAATATGTGTGATTGTATCAAAGATATACCTCTCAGAAACGTATCAATCCAGCTACTGGAGTAGGCATTACCAACAAAGCCCTCTGCGATTGAACCTATTTTGACATTTCGAGTGTGCAGTCAATGAGCGGAGACACTACTTTTAGGCAGATCAAAAATCAAAAATTTTTATCCTCCAAGTCCCGACTATGGATTGAATGCAGGCATTCGAGGTTGCAGAGGGCTTAACTGACTATTACACCAAAGCCTACACAGAATACGAGGAAGTGGTGATCTCCAATGTGACCCGGATGACCGAAGGATGGGAGACTATTGTCTACGCTTACAATCTCTCATATTTCCATCGGGGAAGGTTCTCAAAAGATCTGATCATCAGATTTTACCCCGGTAGCGATGGTGCAGAGAAAGCAGTCAAAGAGTTCAATCTGATGGCATCACTGATGATGACGACAATCCAGGTTCCCGATCCTTACCGTCTGGAGACCGAGTCTAACCTAGGAATGCCGTTTATCATCATGGAGAAGATTGTGGGTGAGCTGATGTCGAATCGAATTCTAGAGGATCAGGCCAACCTGGACTGGTACCTCACGAATTTTGCACTGACACTGGTGGAAATTCATACAGTTGATTTTCAGACAATGATTCACCGCAGTGATACCTACAAAGGTGCAGAGACTCCCTACAAGTACCTGGCTCAGCAGCTTACCGGTTACAAGGACAGGATCGAGATGCATAACAAGCCAGAATTCATTCCTGTACTTCGCTGGCTGGTTGAACGTATGGATACTGTGCCAAACAACCGGTTGTCACTACTACATGGTGATTTTCACCTGGCCAATGTGATGATTGACAATGACAAGGATCTGTATGTCATTGACTGGATAGATGCATCAATTGGTGATTTCAGAGTGGATCTGGCGTGGACTCTGCTGTTGCATGAGATCAATCTAGGCAAGCCAATACGTGATACTATCCTCAATACCTACACCCAGAATGCTCCCTTTCCAGTTGAGGAGATCAAGTACTTCGAGGTCCTGGCAATTCTGCGGCAGCTTCTAGATCTCTCAATTAATTTCAACTACCAGAACGAGATGGCGAGACTCAACCCCAATGTGGTCGATCACATGAAAGACAACCTGGAGCCCGTTAAACGATCACTCAGAATACTCTACGGTCATACTCACATCAAGATTCCTGAATTTGAGCAGATGCTGTGAGTTAGTATTATCCCACCACTTAAAGCAGACTGCGTCAATTGAACCTCATGACAAATCGCCTGGCAGATGAGTCTTCACCCTATCTCCAACAGCATAAAGACAATCCAGTAGACTGGTATCCCTGGGGAGAGGAAGCCAAGAAGATTGCCAAGGATCTGAACAAGCCTCTGTTTATATCCATTGGCTACTCTACCTGCCACTGGTGTCATGTGATGGCACGAGAGAGCTTTGAGGATGAGGTCACTGCGGCGTATATGAACGCCAACTTTGTCAACATCAAAATGGACCGAGAGGAGTACCCGGGTGTGGACAAGGCCTACCAGGAGATGTTTCAGATGCTCCATCGTCGAGGTGGAGGTTGGCCCCTGAGTGTGTGGGCACATCCCGATGGGACGCCCTTCTATATCGGTACATATTTTCCAGAGAAGCCCCGTCACAGCATGCCTTCCTTCATGGATGTCAATCAGCAGTTGATGGCAATGTGGGGTACTGATCGCCAGGCACTTGATACACAGGGCAGCCGTCTTGCTGCAGCTCTGCGACAGAGTGGTTCCAACTGGAAAGCAGGGACCAAGGAACTGAGCGAGGATCTCTATTACAAGGAGATTATAGGTCTACAATCACGGTTTGATACCCAGTTTGGTGGTATAGGTGGGGCACCCAAGTTTCCACGAATTGAGACCCTGCGTTATCTCCTGCGAGAGGGACTGGTCAAGGATATCAAAGAGGCCATCAGTTTTGTGTCATTCACCTACCACAAGATGTCACGTGGAGGTATTTACGATCAATTAGGTGGTGGATTTGCACGCTACAGTGTGGATCGGGAGTGGTTGGTTCCACATTTTGAGAAGATGCTCTATGACAATGGTGCACTACTACAATTGGGTGCTGAGCTGGCACAGGCAACAGATGACAAATTTGTTGAGTTTGTCGTCAGGGATACCATCGCCTGGATGGCACGAGAGATGCGACATCCCGGTGGTGCTTTCTATGCTGCCCAGAATGCAGAATCTGAGGGTAGAGAGGGAGCATTCTTTGTCTGGCACGTACCTGAGCTGAGAGAGGTACTTGGGGAACACTACGGACTGGCTGCCTCCCGGTACGGGATCACTGACAGCGGTAATTTTGATGATCCTCACCACCCTGAGATCAAGGGGATGAATGTTCTGAGTGTGGTAA
>JAEOUB010000255.1 GCA_016839545.1 Candidatus Kariarchaeota archaeon
GTAGACCGGGAGAGTGTCCTCTTCAGAAACAATGGTGATGGTACTTTTACCGATGCCGAGCAGGAGATGCACGGCAAGCTGGGACACGGTGTGGCCACGGGAGATTTCAACAACGATGGCTGGGTAGACCTGCTTGTGGGTCCTCCCATGGGACACTATTATCTCTTAGAAAACCAGGGCTACAAGATGGATTATTACGACAACAAGTGGCTGAGCTTTGACGTCATGGGAGATACCCGTGATGAGGATGAGATCGAGGTCAACCATGACGGTGTGGGAGCAAGGATCACGGTGAGATCAGAGCTGAATGGTGTGGAGCGAGTCCAGATGCAGGAAGTCAAGCAGGGAGATGGGCTTGGTGGAGGCAGTGATATGCGAGTCCATTTCGGGCTGGGTGACTACAAGGTGACTGAGGTCACTATCAGGTGGACCAATGGCGAGGAGCACATCGTCAATATTGACTACATGGACCAGTACAATGGCAGAAACAATGAAATCGAGGACTACAATGGCTTCATCCATGTCAGCTACAATGACCGGATGTACCTTGATAGTGGCTTTTCAGCAGTGGCTCGGGTTCTGAGTATTGTGTCAATCCCGATTCTCATTGCCTTCTTTGTGTGGACCGTCCGCAAATCGCTGAGTGTCACCACTGGACGACGTGTACCTGCTGAGATCTAGATGTGATGTGACACAACACCGAGACGAGAACATACTTATGATCACTGTTTAGAATAGGAAACATGACAAAACAGGTAATCTGGACGGATAAATGCAATACTCCCGGAGGTCACTACAGCCAGGGGATAGTGCATAATGGAATTTTGTATACTTCAGGGATTGTACCTGTCGTTCCCGGGACCCATGAGGTGATTGACAGCTCGATTGAGGATGCCACCAGAAGGACACTGGATAATCTGAGTGCAGTGGCAGAGGCGGCTGGAACCTCTCTGGATCATACGGTGAAAGTCACGGTGTTCCTGACGAATATGAAGTTATTTCAGAGGTTTAATGCTGTGTACGCAGAGTATTTTTCCGATCCACCACCTGCCAGATCGACTGTGGGGGTGACAGACCTGCTGAGAACAATGATT
Source organism: Candidatus Kariarchaeota archaeon (assembly GCA_016839545.1). Lineage (GTDB taxonomy): Archaea > Asgardarchaeota > Heimdallarchaeia > Heimdallarchaeales > Kariarchaeaceae > Kariarchaeum. The sequence continues at coordinate 1,095 of JAEOUB010000255.1, forward strand.
GAGATCGAGGCTATTATTGCACTACCTGAGTGAAGTATCCGAGGTAGGAGAGATGATAGTGATCTTAACCCGTTTTCCTCTCTCACAAAATATATAACTTAACCAAGAATGGCAGGTCTGTGAGAAACACTGCAATTCTTGTAGGACTGCTACTGTTTGCTATTGGTGTACCTGTCGTGGGTACATTGACTTCAGACACAGGTCACGATGAGGTAATCCTGGTGGAGATGTACCAATTTGATTTTGATTTCACGTTTGAGAATGGGACGAAAGTTACCAATCAGGTTACCCTCTACACCGGGGTTGCCTACCTGTTCAATGTCACTTCCACTGACATCAATCACGGTATGAATATCAAAGGCAACAGCTTCAATCCTGGAGTTGGTGTCTACCAGACTACTGTGATCACTTTTGATACTGTTGAGGTGATCAATTTCAACTGTAATGTATTCTGTGGAGCAGGCCATGGAAGCATGAATGCAGCTATCACCGTCATCGACAATCCCAATCCTGCAAGTACAGTGACTGAGACTCAAACAGTCACAGCAACGGTAACTGAGACCACAGGAAATGACACAGTAACACAGACAGAGACCGTCACTACCAACATCACCAGCGTCATCACCCAATTCAATGAGACCACCATTGAGAACACCGTGGAATTGACAGAGACCGAGAGTGAGACCATTGTGACTACTGTATTTGAACAGGTATCGCTTTCGCTGGTACCTCTAATTGCCTTACTGGGTGCCGTCGGTCTTCTCAGAAGACGGTGATACTATGAGAGCACACAATAGACTATGGGCATGTCTGGGGCTGGTACTCTTCCTGGTCTCTGCTCTGCCATCTCAGGCAGTGATTGATCAGGGAACACTAGATGCCGTGGATATCTCCAATATCGAGTTTGTTCAGGGCAGTCGCTCTCCCTCGATCGTTGTTGGTGATGGGACTGTCTCTGAGGTGTGGAACCAAGTAACATTTTACCCTGTTCCCTCGTATGGTCCAGGTGGAGGGATACAGGCAGTATACGGGGAGGATCATGTTTATTTCCTTCTGACATATGACAGTAGCATAATCTGGGTTGCGATGCAGTGGGATTCTGATTTCACTGGAGTCGATGCGATCCCGATGGAATTGAATGATGACATGTGGGTCATGGGTCAGACTGAATTCACCACGATTGTAGGCGATGGCTCCTCTGCAGGTCAGGGAGAATCACCTTATATTATCAATGATGACCAGAATGATCTCCTGTTTGAGATGATTGTGACAGAGGAGCTGAA
>JAEOUB010000256.1 GCA_016839545.1 Candidatus Kariarchaeota archaeon
ACATTGGACCGGAGCAGGAGATGAATTATCTTTGAGGGCAAGGTTGAAATTAGGTATCGCAGTAAAGAGGTTATGAGCGTTCGAGATGAGATCATCTCTGCACTGACAGAGGTGAGCAAGATGCATTCCAAGGAATTTGCACATGTCAATGGTGTGGACCCTGAATGGCCCGAGTGGTATGCAGACAGGTTGCTGCTTCTGTTCAGGAATATCGAGATGAGAAAGATGGACCTTACAGAACTGGCATCCAATCTGAAGATACTCGATCAGAAGTACCGAGCTGAAGAACCTGATATCAGCTGGCAGGAATACTACGCAGATCACTTCCTGAATATGTAGAGATTGGAAGGCAAAGCACAACAGAGCGACATATTATCTATGAGATTACCAATGTCATGCTATGGAGGCTCCAGGTCTGAATATTGATGATAAACTGAGATTGGGGTTCATATTCGGAGGTATTGGTCTCTTCTCCATCTCCTGGTATGCACCGATTTCAGGCATTTTTGGATGGGAGGAATTTCCCTTCATACTCATCGCCGGTCTCCTGTGGTTTTTCATTTTCCTGTTTCAACTGCTGTTTCTGTTCAATGCTAATGAGTTTCAGAAAAGTCCAACTATGACCAGATTGAAAACCTTACAGCTGTTTCTCGTTCTTTCTGCAACAGTATTTCTTGCAGAGATCCTTTACTTCAGCTTCAGAGGCTTCTGGATCACGGATACAGTGGCAAATATTGGAGTGACCTTCCTGATCTACAATTGCATCACTATTTTTCGAGAGATACAGAGGACAACCCTGATCAATGGAGAGCCACTGAAGAGCACAGGAGAGTCTTATCTATGATATTAGGGGAGGAAAATGTGGAGATCAAGAAGCCAGACCTTCGCATTCCTTTGGGCATCGGGTTCATGTCCACATATGGTGGATTGGGCTCCTTCTTCTGGTATTATCTTATCATGATTATCTTTGGTGGATTATTCAACCCGGATATAGAGCGTAGATTTATCGTCTATGCAGCCCTCTTCTGGTTTGCAATCAAAATACTGCAACTCATTTTTCTACTTGCGGTAAAAGATTTCACTCATGCGCCCAGCAGTGAGAAGATCAGGAGGATCCTGTTATTATTCATCCTTTACGCGATCACATTCGTGATTGAATTCATCTACTCTCTGAATATTGGATGGGGGGTGGTAGAATGGGTGGCCAATCTGGCAGAAATCGGTCTGCTCCTCAATATGGTGGTGATCTACACGATGATACGGCAGGGAACAACTATTGACGGTGAACCGGTCCGCTGATGAGTTTCCGTAGATCAGGTTTGACAGGATAATCCGATCTGTTACATTGGAGTGATTCCCAGGTGCACCTATTGCCTATCAAATGCAATTCAAATGTAATTCAAATGCAATTCAAATGCAATTCAAATGTACTTCAACCATGACAATTGCGGACGCCACTGATTTCAGTCAGATACGGTAAAATATTGACAGAGGATATTCTTTTGGTGTCTGCTGCTCTGCTTGAATTAATATAGACTAATCTTGGATATTGGCTATGGATCGAGTTCTAAAGATCAGTAATCTGATCGTTATCAAATTCCCAATGACTTTGTGGAAACAGATCGGAGATGAGGTTCTCCTCTGGAATGGTCCCAGAAGTCAAGGAATGCGAGAATGCAATGTTCGAACTGTTGATGAGGAAGGTGTCCATGTCTACTTTAAACATATCACAGAGCCGGTAGTACGTGAGATTAGTGATTTTATTCTAGAGATATCGAGCAACTATGAAATCTCTGAAGAGGATAGGCAAGTTGTGTATGAAATTGTTGATGCATTGGTCTAATCGCCCATCATCCTACTGTCGACATTTGCATCCATCCCTTACGAGTCCCACAATTTCTTCGGAAAGATCCTCTCAAACGGGCATACATTCAAATCTATTTTCCGTATGAGCGCTGCATGACCACCCAAAAACCCATTTCCGTATGGCTCATCCCCATCATCGGACTGGGATTTGCGACCACCCAGCTGAGCTGGGCTCTGTTCAATATTGCAGTGCCTCTCTTCCTGGAGGAGACCTTCGGAATATCGCTGTTTCTTATCGGCTTCATCATGACCTGGGATAATATCATCGCCTTCTTCATACAGCCATACATAGGCGCAAGATCCGACACTACGCGTACTCGGCTCGGTCGACGGTTTCCCTATATTATTCCGGGAGTTATCCTTGGGGCAACTTTCTTCTTTTTGATACATGTGGCAGCAGGTTATGCCCTGATCATTTTCCTGGGAACTATTGTGCTGTTTAACCTGTCGATGGCCCTGTACAGATCACCTGCAGTATCGCTGATGCCTGACCTGGTGGCTCCTGAAAGGCGAAGTGTGGGTAATGGGATTATCAACCTTATGGGTGGAGTCTTCTCAGGTGCCAGTCTCTTTGTTGCCGGTGCTCTGCTGAGTGACGGTAATACCACGGGAGCTTTTGCCTTTGTCTCCATTGGAATGGTTGTGTCACTGGTGGTACTGGTGGCAATTATTCGGGAGCCTGACTATGCTGAAGAGGGCCTGAAGGGAGATGCCCTGGAACAGCACGATTCAGTGATGACGACACTGATGAAAGAGATCTCAGTCATCAGGTATAGTTCTGATCGGTCCTACCTGTTCATGCTCTTTGCTATTCTCTCCTGGTTCATGGCATGGAATGCGAT
>JAEOUB010000257.1 GCA_016839545.1 Candidatus Kariarchaeota archaeon
CCATGATATTGAGTTCAATAACTTTCATATAAGCAGTTAGAAATACCTAGTCCTCTTTCCTCCAAGCAAGAGTGGAAAAATCTAAGATTGTCTATCGGGCAAAGAGGCTGTGGGATTTGAGATAAAGAAAATACAAATCCTGGAGAGCTATCGTCATGCACTGGTAGCAGGACTGGTCGATGAGGATGTCAGGGAGCTTAATGATTGTATCAATTCACACAAAGATTGGGTGACAACCTCCTCATGCTTCGGACGTATTATTGTGATTTCCAAGTCGAGTACCAGATCAAAATATAAGACTCAGTTTCACCTGAAAACTCACTCTCCACGTGTGTTGCCTACGTGGCGATTGGACAATATCAAGTTCAAGGGAGAGTTGTGGTTGTTGATGGAAGCCCCAAATCTGCATGTACGATGTAAGGATGCCAATAGTGCTAAAAGGCTTATTAAAATGGCACTTCAAGCAAAACTCGGAAAATCAAAGTACCAATCAATTGATCCCTCTCTGATCGTGGAGATCTTGGGGACTGCCTCATTGCAAATACCACTGGGAGAGGATGATACAATCACCTGTGATACCTCAACGTTTAACTTGGCAAAAAGAAAGGCCAGCGAGTTACTTCAGCAAGAGCAGGATAGATTATCGCAATTTCATTCATTAATCTGTAAATAGAGGATCCTCATCATCATAATACAAAGCATCCGGGTTTAGTGTTTGGTAGATTACTATTCGAAAGAAGATCCGGATGATACCAAGTCCGGCAAACAGGATGAAATACATGTCCAAGATTACTGGGACAAGATAATATTTTGTTACCATTGATATCTTCGATGCATCTCTCCTCTCAATGATGAAAGCAAAAAGCAGATCTGCTACAACTGTGATGAAAGCTAGCAGAACAAGGCTACTGAGAAAATGGACTCCAAAATTGACAAGAATTGGAACACCTCTTAGAATAAGAAAGACAAAGGCAAATATGTTAGTTGCCAGAAGAAGACGGTTATAGAGGATGATCTTTGGGTGTGGATCGAACTTTTCAATATCTGACATGGGAAGATCTATCATCAACTTCGACCTCTGTGAATGATCTTTTTGCTGTAAACAATGACTAATAGACCCAGAAAGATGAAAAAGGTGATCAGGATGGCAATCCATGTAAGAAGACCAGAGACCCCTATGTCAGGATTTGAAATATCAAGAAAGAAATAGACATAATTTCCAGTTTCAGCACCAACCAGTAGTGCATAACCGAGGTAAAGCAATGGAAATACTAACCACTCAAATGAAGCCCTCCAATGATATGCTGTACTGTCAGTCAGCAGGTAGTCTGCCACAAAGACGACGGGAACAAGATAATGATGTACGATATTTGTAAATGCAAGAAGACCTGTGGGATTATGATCCGCTGCCAGCAAAAGTGAATATACAACTGAGACTACGGCAATATAGACCACAAGTGCCCCTTTCGTCCTACCATAGAGAACCTGTAGTTTTTGCTCTTGATTTCTCCACAGGAAATACATGAGATACCATAAGAGTATCATCCAGTTAACAATCGTAGAAAAGTATTGAAAATCATTCAGTACTGCTTGACCATTGATAGCTCTTACCGCGTGAAGGATTGCCATACCCAGCAAGCTAAGGATTAAACCAATACCTCGCAAAGCCAGAACACTTCGGTCTGAGATGAATGAACTATGAGCCACAGGTCGATATTCTAAAAGATATTATAGATATTTGCCTGTCCGAGTCATCTGATGAGAATGAATTTGCCCAATTTCCTTTCATGTCAAAACCGTTATATTATGATATGGTATAGGTAGGCTATGGACAAGCTATCTGACTTATCAGGTATTAACATGTCAGAACTGGATAACTGCATCATAGAGGACAAGACTGGTGATCAAATTGGACGACTCATTGATTGTACTCTGAGACATAGTCCCGATCATGGATTGCATTTGACAAAATTTGTCGTCGGAGGTTCAAAGTTTGAGGAATTTCTAGAATTGATAAAAGTCAAAAAAGACGTTGATCCTGTGTTTTCAGTCGATGTGATTCAAAGAGCCACTCCAGGCCGTATTCAACTTAACATTGCAAAAGATGAACTGAAATCCACTTTTATCAATGAAGACGCAATCAGCGATGATGAATTCAAACTGACATCTCTCAGAAGGACTCCTGTATTCGATGCTAATAATGAGAAAATAGGACGAGTAATCGATCTTCAATTTGATGGAGACTCCTTCCAGCTCATTCTCGGAGACAGCGTGGCTACTGAATGGGCAGAATCAGTTGGATTGCAGCAAGACATCGATTTTCTGATAGCTCCAAGCTTTATCCAAACATTCGGGATGGATGGTATTAGTCTTTCAAAGGAAAAAACCGATTTGAAATCCACATTCATTGTAAATATTGAGTCATTTTTGAACAGTGCACAAACCAAGCAGGATGTCGAAAATCTCAGAGCAAAAGCAGTCTATTTCCCCTCAATTCAGTAAATCAGATCGATTTCAAAGATTTCTCTAATATCGTACCGGCTTCATCTATATGTTCAGGTGTGGTAATAAGTGGAGGTCTAAAACGAATTGAGGAGACCCCTGATGGGAGCATTATGAGTCCATTAGTGAAAAGGTCTTTCTTAAATTGGTTACGTATTTCAGTTGTGGGAAGGTCGAAAGCCGCAAATAGTCCTCTTCCTCTGACGTTTGTGAGATGATCAAACGTTTCTTGGAACTCATAGAGGAGTTTCATGAGATACTCACCCGAGGTATTAACCTGAGAGACAATGGAGTCTTCCTTTATGATATCTAGAATTTTGGTACTCCGGACCATATCTACCAAATTACCACCCCATGTTGAGTTTATTCTACTGGATTCTTCAAAAACATTGTTTTCTACCTCTTTTACACGGTCGGTACTCATAAATCCACATACCTGAGTTTTCTTGCCAAAAGCCACTAGATCTGGTTTCGCGTCGGGATAATGTTCAAAAGCCCACATCTTTCCGGTAAGTGCAATCCCAGTCTGTATTTCATCATAGATCAACATAATTTCGTTTTCCAGGGTGATGGTCCGCAACTCATTGAGAAATTCCTCTCTGAAATGATTATCACCGCCTTCCCCCTGAATTGGTTCAATGATAAGAGCAGCGATATCATCACCGGCTTTCTCTATGGCAGAATTAATCTCTGAAATGCTCTGTTGTTCGGTAAGTTTGACTTCTTCAATGTGCTCCTCAATGGGGAACACTATCTTCGGATTTGTAACCCGTGGCCACTTGAAAGTGGGGAAATACTTGTACTTTCGAGGATCCGCAGTGTTGGTCAATGACATTGTATAGCCTGAACGACCGTGAAAGGCTTGTTTGAAATGAATAACTTGGGAACCAACTTCGGTATTACCCTTTGCTAAATTCTTTCTGACTTTCCAATCAAAGGATGTTTTCAGTGTGTTCTCAACTGCCAGTGCACCTCCTTCAATGAAGAAATAATTTTCAAATCCATGAGGTGCAGCAATACTTGCAAACGTATCTACAAACTCAGCAGATTGTCGGGTATAGAAATCAGAATTGGATATTTTATTGATTGCACTGGTTTTCAGATCTCGTAAGAAACCCTCATCTTCCAGCATGGATGGATGATTGTATCCCAATGGCTGTGAGGCATAGAACGAGAAAAAGTCCAGATACTTCTGATCGTGGAGATCATCATGAAGGTATAATCCGTGGCTTTTCTCTAGATTAACAAGGACATCAATATACCCATCTGCAATTGTGTGCCTCTTGATGGGTTGAAGGATGTCTAACAATTCTTTTGAGATCACAAATATTATTTCCATCAGATGTTATTATGTATAGTGATTTGGAGAGGGATTTCGAACTGTTTTCTCCTGTTGTGAGTTAGGATTCACCTTTTCCTACTTCACATAGCTTAATTATTACAAAGTAGATTGTCAGGTATGGCGAGTCAAGAACCACCTGCATATCAAAATACCGAATTTGTGTATGAGGACAAACCTAACTTCGCAACACTACTTTCAGGGG
>JAEOUB010000258.1 GCA_016839545.1 Candidatus Kariarchaeota archaeon
AGACCACGGTAGACCCTTCTTCGGTGGTTCTTAGAACGGATCCAACCTACATTTTTGTCATTGTAGATTGAAGGGTGAGTGGGATCGACCATAATGATCTCAAACCACTTGCTGCGACCGTCCTGTCCTACCCAGTAGGAACCAAGAACTTCAAGGTTGGTGTACTTTCGTGCAGTTCTGCTCTCAGCAATCCATCTCAGGTTTCTTCCAGATGTAATATCTGAGGTAGCCAAGTTTTTACCTGTTCTACCACGGTTAGGACGACTCATTCGTCGAGAACCACGACGTACTCGTGTTCTGAGGATGACATATCCTTGCTTTGCCCTGTAACCAAGTGCTCTGGCACGATCGATACGGGTTGGACGACGAATACGAACAGTTGTGTTCTCACGTCTCCACTGCATCATTCTTTCACGACGCATTTCTCTAAATTCTTCTGAGTTGCGATCTCTCCAAAAGTCTCTTACATTCTTGTAAAGATTCATTTTAATCACTTAGAACCTCATTTTCGTCATCGGCTCTAGACTACCCTCTTACAAAGTTTATATTAAGAGTATTGATTACGATCACACTCAAGGATGTCCTGAATATAGATTACAGTTGGATGTTATCTGCATCAACAATCTTTCCGTCGAGCATATTGATTATCCGATCGGCACGGGCGGCAATTGCCTTGTCATGAGTTACAAGTACTACAGTAACACCTTCTTTGTGGAACTGCTCAATTGTATCCATGACCTGCCCTCCTGTAATTCCATCCAGATCTCCAGTGGGCTCATCAGCAAACAGAATGTCTGGACGGTTCATTAGAGATCTTGCGATGGTCACCCTCTGCTGCTGTCCTCCTGAAAGCCGAAGTGGGAAACCTTTGACATATTCTCCAATGCCTACCTGCTCAAGTAACTCAGCTGATCGTTTACGCTTATTACCCAATTTCTTCTTTGAGCCCAAATCATAGGGTAGCTGGACGTTCTCTTGATTGGTGAAATTGGGTAAAAGGTTGTATGCCTGGTATATGAAAGCAATGGTATCACGTCTGAATTTCACTAGCTGACGCTCTGAGGCATTAGAAAGGTCAAGATTGGCTACATTTACGACACCCCTATCAGAGGTCTCCAGACCTGAGAGTATGTTGAGTAAAGTGGTTTTACCTGAGCCAGAGGGACCCATGATAGCCACAAACTCTCCCATCTTGATCTCTAGATCTACACCTCTAAGTGCATAGACTGTGGTGGAGGGAAGAGGAAATGTCTTGAAGATACCCTCTGTATAGATGATAGCATCTCCGTGTAATTCTTTATACTCTGCACTTTCAATGTCGACTGCTGAGCCACCGCTCATTGAGGTGTAAGAAGGTATGTCTGCAAAGACCTCAATGATAAATCGAAATTCCTCCAGATGAAAATATATATCGGAAACGAAGGATGCAAACTCCTGTAAAGTGGAAGAAGTTTCGCCGGATGGAATTGAAGCCTCGATACGTCTATAGATCTGCCTGATTTTCTCAGAATTCTCATCTACACGAGATATAATGTTACTGCAAGATTTGTATGCTTGCTCGATCTCATCATGGTTCACAAGTGTATCGTACAAGGATTTTACCATATCAGAGCCCATACTTTCAGCTTCCTCAAGAATATCATTCTCTAGTTGAAGATATCGCTCCAAAACTTTCTGTGCGAGTGATATAGGTTCTCGAATCCCGAGTAATTTGCCAAGAAAGACAGAGGCAACCTCTACAGTGAGATCCAATTCCTTCTGATTCTTGAAATTATTCAGACCCTCCTGAAACTTGGATATTGATTCGGAGAGAGTTGAAATCTTGGAATCAATAATACCTACTTGTTCACAGAGAAGCGGGACATGATGGCGAGCAAGAGCTGCAAGAGCCAGTTCATCCGATATGACACCTATGTCTACTTCCTGATCTGTTTGCGTGTCCTCAAAATTGATCACGTCATGTCCAATGATAATTCGATCGATCTGATCTCCAGGAAGGTCCCAGAGGATCATCAGACTCTCTTTGAACAGTGTTCTGATCGAAGATCGAATAAGATCCGGTAGACCCTTGAGTTGGTCCAATTCTGAACTGATGTCTATGGGAGTCTTCGAACCGATGTCACGGAGAGCCTTGTATGAGGCGAGAAATTCTGGATCTGAATTAACCATCTCCTTGATACCGTCAAGAGTCTTTGATGCAGACTTATCGTAGAGTTTGTACAATTGATCCTCGATCGCCTTTCTCTTCTCGATTGAGTCGTAGGTGGCGTCCTTGGTCTCCATGGTTGCGAAAATAAACTGGTTCAATTCCTCCACCACGGGTGTGAACCGAGTTTTCAGAGATATCCGGATAGGATTGATGCTGTTGAATAGGTTTGTGATCTTCCTCCGCAATTTGAAATTGTTACGTCTAAACGGTTTGTAGACCGGGAAGGTAACTATAATCTCCGTTGTTTCCTGGGTCATGAGGTCACCTCCAATCCGGTTTGAACTATCTCACCGTTCTCGATACGGATGATCCTGTCACATTTTGAACCGATCCATTCAGAGTGAGTCACCAGTAGAAGTGTCTGTTTCTTCTCCTTGTTTATCCGTCTGAACATATTCAATACTCCCTCCTCTGCAGACCTGTCTAGATCTCCGGTGGGCTCATCTCCGAGGATGATTGCAGGATTTGTGATAAGAGACCGCCCGATGGCGACTCTCTGCTCCTGTCCACCAGAAAGCTCACTGGGAAAATGTTCAAGACGACCTCCCAGTCCCAGTTCACGTAGCATCATTGTCGTGCGACGTTTTGCCTGAGCATCTGAGTACCCCTGGGTTAGCAAGGGAAGCATTACATTCTGTTCAGCGGTCAGGAATTCAAGCAAATTGAAGTGCTGGAAGATATAGCCAATACTATTTCTGCGAAGCTTGGTTCTCTCCTCCTCATTGAGATCAGTTACTTCAATGTCATTGATCTGTATGCTACCTGAGGTTGCAGGGGTCAATCCGCCTATCAGATTGAGAAGGGTGGTCTTTCCTGATCCTGAGGGACCCATGAGAGCAACCATCTCACCCTTGTATACCTTGAAATCGGCATTTCTGACGGCATGTACCTCGGCGTCTGTCCCCTCAAGATATTTCTTGTTGACACCGTGCAAATCAAGCATAGGAGTGGTCCAATCGACATTTGGGTTTGTTGTATAGTTAATCTGTTCTGTCATGCTCATTCCTCCTATCCTGTATACCTCAATGCGTCAGACGGTGGGATCTGACTTGCCCGTACAGCCGGGAATATGGCCGAGAGTATGGCTGACATAAAGGTAATCGCAGCGTACAATCCAATAAGACCCCATGGGATGAGGAATTCAACCTCTCCTCCTCCACCATTAACGCTGGTCAGAGCATATCCCATCACGGTGCCATTGACAAAACCAATAACGAGACCGATCATTCCCATGACTATGAGCTCCAAAACAACAGAAACCACCACGTCACGCCGTCTGAAACCGAGAGCTCTTAACATTCCAATCTCTCTTTTCCGTTCGGCAACTGATCTGAACGCAACCACAACCAGACCTAGGATACCGACAACAAACCCGAGTGAAACAAATGCCTGAAGGAATTGGAAGAACCGGAACTGTCCCTCTAATTGACCCTCATAAATTGAGTAGGTGGTCACACCAATGATACCATAGCTACCAAATTGATTTTGGAAGGAACCGGCATTGGCCCAACCTTCGACATCAATGAGGAAATCTTCGAGAACACTGCTGGTTTGGTCTTCAATGTTGGTTCTGGCAAGAAAGACGTTCTCATTATCTGATATTCCACTGAACGCCAGGAGCTTGTCTTTCCAATGTTCATTGACATAGAACGTCGAACTGAACCCTGGTGGACCGAAATTACTACCCAACGATAGATCTGAAAGAGGTGCTCCGTTGGAGATGGAACCAATCACAAATTCCTGCAAAGTACCATCTGTCAGATTGAGATATACTGATTCACCCTGCCACTTCTCAATGGTGAAGGTTGAAAAATCAAAAATGAATGTGGTGATGAGAATGGGCTTCTGCTCCCCCTGAGTGTTTGCCATGGTTTCATTATTTGCAAGGGCTTTCCATACCACCTCATCTTCGAATGTTGCCTCAGGATCACCATCCTGATCCTCATAGGTTTCAAATGGTGTCTCTGTCTTGTTATCAAAGAGATCGAATGGGAATATCCAGTTCTCCTGAGCAGTACTATCCCAGAATGAGTCAGGTCCAATCGCAACCGAATTTGCCGTACGATTACTATTGGGATCATCTGCCTCAAGATAGTAGAGACTTGAAGGTGATCGCATAAAACCACGGGCATCGGTTATCTGTACTTCCCGGGCGGTATCATCGAATTCATCCACCAGTTCCTGTGAGAAACCGATAGAAGCAGGTAGGGGATTATCTGGAGAGTAGATCACCAGGTCTGAGCCTCCGGTAAGTGCTACTACCTGGGAGTCAACACCAAATCTAAATGAATAGGAGAAGGTTCCAATCCAGATATTCAGAGTCAATATGGTGGCAAACAGAGCAAATGTGAGTGTGGAACGTGTAACTTTTGATCGCATCTTTTTGAAGGCCACCATTGTGGTTCCCCGCACGGGTGTGGTGCTTGATCGGGCAAACCAAGCTGTTATTCTCTGTCCTGCAGATGCAATTGCATCAAGATTGACTGCGGTAAGTATGACCGTCCCCACCAGGAGAGAGGCTACAAGGTAGATGATGTAACTCAATCCACCAGATCCCCCCTCGATCTTGTCAAGTACGTAAAATACGTTGAAATAGGCAAAACCCAGCAGGAACAGACCCACAACTGTCAGACCTAGCCTGAAGTTACGGAAATAGGCGACAAGGAGAGCAGGACCCACAATAGTGAAGATAAAGAATGGGTAGGCTGCCTGTACATCGTCGATATTGGTGAATGCATCGTTGCCATCTATGAGTGGGTTGGGATCCAGTGTAAAAATACCAAGAATGCCAATCAACGTGAAGATGAAACCGAAATAGAGTGACTTTCTTCCAAAGTCCTCTGGCTCAGGGGCGTCGATACCACGCAGGACACGTGCTATGTTGATACGAGATGCATTGATGGCAGGTATCAGGCCAGTGACCTGACTCAGTATAAAACCTGCAAAAAATGAGATAATGAGTGTCTCGTCAGTCACAACCACAGGAATGTCCCCAGTTTCGAACTCAAAGGCGATACCAAGGAACCAGACAAGGAGACGCCCATAGGCAACACCACCTGCAAGTCCAGCAAGTGATCCGAAGACACCAAGAAATACCGACTCGAGCAGATTGGCACGGATGATCTGGCTCCGTTTTGCTCCAACTGCCCTTAGAATTCCAGTTTCACGCTCTCGTGCAGCCAGTGCCATTGACTGAATGTTGATGATCACCAGTACACCAGCGAGGATAATGATTGCTCCAAATCCGTTGAGAAGCAGGGAGAGCCCCTCAGTTGCTGCATCTATCTGACGTACGATATTTCCACGTGTATCACTGACCCGGTGGAGTGCTGCAAAATCACCAAAAATCTGATCAAGAGCAATTTGAAGACGTAGTGTGGCAGTCTCACTCCCCTCACCGATTTCAATACCATCCTTCCAGACGATATAGACATCTGTTAATGGCTGAGAGCCGAACCCAAGTAGGAATTGACCCTGAAGAAAGGCGGCTACCTTTGCCTGCTCGATGCCCTGGTATACCAATTCCTGCAATGTAGACAGTGGAGAGACCAGGTAGTCACTGAATGATTCCCTCCCCAGGCCTTCATCCTGGAAAATATCAACTATTGTCAGGTTCTGCGAGATCCGAACACTGACCGATTCAACAAAGGGTGGCTGACCTAAAGTTGTAATAGAACTCTGAACTGTGAGATTTTTACCGATCGGATCCTGGTCTGTAAACAGGTCCTCGATCAATTCCTCACCTACATAGATCTGATGTGGCTCAAGATCAGCAACATTCAGTGTCTGACCCTCAAGGTTGGTCAGGATGCCAAATGCAGGGTGCTGATCTGGATCAATACCCGTCCATCTCTTCCCTACCTCAATTGCACCTGTCTCGGGCTGAATCACCGAAGATCGCAGATGAAGCCGAGCAGTAATTGCCGCCACATTGTTCTTGTAGGCATCTGTCTCGGTCAAATTTTCGAGGAATGTACCTCCCGTGGGAACAGGAGAGAATGGATCCTCCTCTTGGAGTATTTGCTCATTGATGAAAAAATCTGTAAACACAGGAGAAATAGAAGCATCACGTTCGCCAATGGAGTGAATACTCAGCTCCAGCAAACCTGCACCTAGCGAGTCAGAACCGACCTGGACACCCACAAAGAGAGATACGCCCAGTGCTACGCCCAATATTACGGCAATATTCTGACTGGGTCGGCGGAAAACGTTTCTGAATGCTGTCTTGAGAGCAATCATAGAATGACCTAACGGTTGTTAGATAGTACATAAAACCTGTCACCTGACCCATTTAGTTGCGACAGTGGAAATTGATATTCCTACAAATAGGAAATAGCGTTAAACATCGTATGGAATGAGATAGTACTGATACAACCTACCAGAAGTAGTAGGTGTCTCCAAATATACTGAATATGACATACAAAATGATGAAATTAACAATTAGACGACCTATGTATGCAACTACGATGCTGATGAATGCGGTTCCAAAACCAGTATCTAGAGCTCGACGTACTGCAAATAGGAAGACGAAGAAAGCATAGAGGAGTGAGACTAACCAGGCAATCAGAAGGAGCCCGGAGTCAAAATACATATCTGATAAGAAATAGAGGATACCCTCTACAACCAATGCTGTGTAAGCGTATGCCAGCACTCTTCTCATTTCCTCATTACTGGTGTCTGTCTTTTGACCGCCGAATGATTTGCCCACACTGGCAATCATCTGGATGAAGAGGAAACCGCCAATGAATTGCAGTGCCACAATTTCGACAATACTACCAATTGGATTGATCACCAGATAGTATTGAGGAAATGCGAAGATCCCCATAATATTGAAGAGTGCTATGATTGAGAAGTTGATGAGGAGGAGACGAGTCGCCTCTGCATTCAAATCCTCACGCTCTTCTATCTCTTCTACAACATCAATGTCACGACGTAGCGTACCCATGATTCTCTGGGTCATAGAGGTTGTGAATTGATAATCTGCGGGTCTGATATAGTCAGATTGATGATACATTGGAGGTTGGGAGCCAGGCTGGTAACCTTGCTGGTACCGATGATTCGGTTGCTGGTAGTTGGGAGCTTGCTGCTGTTGATTTGGAGCAGTCTGAAAGCTCATTGTTGAGGCAGGACCATCCATTGTTTGTTGCGTTGCCTGGTATACAGGTTCTCCATTTGAACCCGATCCAGTTTTCTTGCCACAATTGCCACAGAATAGGCTGTTTGCATTTAATTGAGTACCACAGTCTTCGCAATAAGACATTGTTTGCTATAATTTGTATATCATTTAATAACATTGTGTACCAAGTTATAATCAAATTCGCATTTACGAATATAAATATTTACAGCCCATGAAAGATAACATAATGTCCATTTGGACGGTGTGCACCACGGGAACAAAGTGTTACATTTCAGGAAAACAAACTTGAAACATAGGGAAAGATGAGATCCACCCACCGTTCATACATCAGGCTTGAGGGATGGAGACCGTCCTCCGCGGTGAGATCTGGGTTGTCTGCAGCCTCTCTTGAGATACCGGTGATATCAAACACAGCAAGTCCATAGCTCTCTGCCAGCTCTTTCTTGATACTGTTGTAGATATCGATCTCCTGTGCAATTTTATCACGATCATAGTCAGCGCCGAAGGGAGTGACTCCATAGTCAGGAATTGTGACGATTATAACGCGGGAGAGGTTACCATCGGCATACCGAATTGCCCGTTGTATCAGCCAGTCCAATTCCGTGCGGTAGTCCTCGATATCTAGTCCCCTGAACTGGTTATTGACCCCGATCAGTAGCGATACCAGGTCATAGGGCTCGTTGATCTGGCTGTCTATCTGCTCACGATAGATGGCATCTTTGAGCTCGTCAGTTGTCCAGCCAGTTCTGGCAATAATCTTGGTCTCATTGAATTGGATATCATGTTCTGCCAGCCGGGCTACCAGTTGTGAAGGCCATCGTTCGCTCTCACCCACACTCTCACCGATGGTGTATGAGTCTCCGAGTGCGAGAAACGAGTGATTCATTGTGTTCATGCGCAGTACCTCAGGTTGATCTCGTGTATCCTCCATCATGTCTCTATCGTTGAGTGAGCCAGTATCCGTCAAAATCCCGGGACCGAACAGTGCATGCATAGACACAGATAGCACAGATACCGTGAGGACAATGACTAAAAAGAGGTCTCTGGGTTTCAACTGCTTCAAAAACTTTCAGGGCAATTTAAGGGATTACAAACCGGAAATTGTACTCAGGTTATTCTCAGGATTCTTTGGGCCTGAATTGCTCGAGATAGGCAGAGATATTATTGAATAATTGAACAAATGCAAGATCGACATTATGACCCGATTTGGCTGATGTCTCAAGATAGGGCACAGAATAGCCAGACCAGTCAGACAGTGCTTTGGCATACTCTGCAGCAGCTTCAAACGGTACCTCATCCTCAGAGGACCCCCGAAGATCTGCCTTGTTTCCAATCAGCACCACAGGTACCAGTGTCTCATTGTTATGCTGGATTAATTCGTTGAGCCAGGTGGGCAGGATCTTGTAGGTATCCGGCCTCGTAATATCAAACACTAACAGGGCACCAACTGCCCCCTTGTAGTAGACACTACGCACATTGGCGAACTGGGGCTGACCTGCAAGATCCCAGATCTGAGCAGTTACATCTCCAGCTGCCATCTCCTGGCGTTTGACTGCAAAGTCTGCACCGATGGTCATTGAGTAATTCTCTTTGAATCCCTGGCCGAGGTAGCGGTATCGAAGGGCCGTTTTGCCCACACCTCCCTCTCCGAGGAGGACCGTCTTGTAGATTTTCACTCCAATGATGGATTAGCTCACCCCGTCTTAAATCCGTCCCCGGACTGATCACCCACAGACACAATTCTGTGGATTGTCTCACAATTCAATGCTACAAAATTAAATCTCCAATGAATTGTACCGTAAAAATTCTCAACCGGAAAAATCTATAAATATTGAGGGTATAACCCTAAGTTATTGTTATGAGTTCGGGTCAACCAAGGAATCGAAATCTTCGTGCAGTAAAGAATCGCATTCTGTTTCTCCTGATTCTTGGGATACTGATCTCACCACTGCTAGTCTACCCCGAACAGGAATTGGGATTGATTACATCCACGTCCGAAGAGACGTCAGAGATAGGACCAGATTACGAGATCTCAGTGAGCAATGGAGAGCGGAGGATCACTATCCAGCGACAGACAACGACTCAGCAATCAGTGGTGTCTGAGAGTGCAGAGAGTGATGAAAGGAGATCAGGCTTTGGATTTGATGCTGCAGATTTCAATGCCACAGTTGAATCTGAGATTGTTACAAACGACCCATTCAGGTTCCAGTATAACGAGACATTCTCGCAATCCATTTCCCTGCTGGCAAACAATACGAGTTTCAATGTGAATGCCATCAACGAGGGATACAACGAATTCTCAGGTTCTATCGATGCATATTTACAGAAAACTAATACTCACATTGAAGAATTTGTGAATAGTTCTGTAGCAGTAGGTACGGCAGGTGTTGGAGCCCAGAGCCACCTTCTAAAGGACTTGGTACTAGACGGGAGCTAT
>JAEOUB010000259.1 GCA_016839545.1 Candidatus Kariarchaeota archaeon
AGAGCGTTCTTGTTTCATTGGAGGAAATGTAGTGACCAATGCCTCAGGTGCTCGTAGTTTCAAATTTGGACCAACTCGGAATTGGATCCACAGTCTCAGAGTGATCTTACCAAATAGTGATCTGCTATCCCTGGATCGGAATTCTCCTCCACTCGGTTCACAGAAGACTATTGAAATTGAAGGTGAAATGAAAAAATACTCCGTTCCCCGACCGCAGATACCCTTTGTGGAATCTACTAAGAATGTTGCAGGGTTAGTGATTTCAGATGACTTCCAACCAATTGATCTATTTGTAGGTAATGACGGTCTCATGGGAATAATTTCAGAAGTAACTATCAAACTCATTCCACAACCTTCAGAAATTATCAATATCTTTGTCTATGTTGATTCATTGCAACAGGCCATTGAATTGGCAAAAATTGCCCAACAACAGAGAATACAATCCCTCAACCCGATCCCAATGTCCGTGGAATACCTAGATGACCGTGCTATTTCCATCTTGTCAAAAAAGATTGAGCTCCCTCCAGAAGTGAAAGGTCTTGTTATTCTGGAACAGGAAGCATCCTCAGAGGATATTCTTTTTGAGTACATTAATTTCTGGACAGAGATATTTGATCAACTTGGAATTATTCACACTTCTGTTGCACAAACTCTTGCAGAGGTTGAACATCACAAAGATCTCAGACATATGATCCCTGAAACAATTAATGAAATGGCAAGACAAAATGGTCAACCAAAATTGGGAACTGATTATTCTGCACCTCTTCAACTCATGGAGGAAATGCACCAATTAGCAGTAGAGCTAGGTGAGAATTTTGAGGGTGAGATCTTTCCTGAGGGTCGTCCAGGTAATGTCTTTGGTTATGCAATCTGGAGTCACTTTGGAGATAATCATGTTCATCTCAATTTCCTTCCACGGACCGAAGAACAAAAAGAACTTGCCAAATCATATATGACCAAATACATGAGACAGGTAGTTGATTGGAAAGGATCGATCGCAGCTGAACATGGTCTTGGAAAGAAAACATTTGAAGGAGCACCTGCATTGCAACTTCAGCTGGGTTTTGAGGGACTTAAGGAGATTTACGATATCAAGAAGATACTCGATCCCCTACTACTTCTGAACAGGGAAAATTTACTTGGCCGGAATCTTGCTCGCTACGAGGTTTAATCCAGTTTATTTGTTAAGTACCTAAACAAGGCTCTATATACACAATATTCCCTTGTTTGGCTATGGATGCCATCACAACAAAAAGTCTGACAAAGGTGTTTGAAGTCGATAATCAGCTTCTCATAGCGGTTGATGATCTATCCTTCACTATAGCCGAAGGCAGTATTGTTGCGATACTTGGTCCAAACGGGGCGGGAAAGACCACTACTGTTAGGATAATGGCCTCAATCTTCTATCCTACAAAAGGTGAGGTGTCTATTCGGGATCTCGATGTTGTGGAGAATTCTTTGGAAGTACGTTCTCATATTGGAATAGCCCATGAAAGACCCTCATTCTATGAACGATTGAGTGGCCGCAGAAACCTCCAATTCTATGCAGAACTCTACGATGTTCCCAAAGATGAAATTGATACTCGGATAGATGAAATGGCGATCCAGTTTGATCTAGAAGATGCCATAGATCAGCCAGTTGCTAGTTATTCTAAGGGTATGAGGCAAAAGCTATCTGTCGCAAAAGCCCTGATCCACGATCCTCCGATATTAATTCTAGACGAACCATGGTCGGGACTGAGTCCTGGTGCAACTCGAGATCTCCGTCGAAAGATCCAACAATTGGGTACTCAAGGAAAGACAATTTTGATCACCACTCATAATTTGGCTCAGGCAGAACAAGTCGCAGACCATCTTCTGATTATCTCCCAGGGTAAATTAGTCGCACTAGGGACTCCGGCCAAACTCAGGGCTGAGTATCATCTCTTATTTGAGCTAACTGTACGACTTGATGAAAAAGATGCTAACGAGTACAAAGAACTTGAATCACTTGATGGCGTTCGAAATGTAATTCGGGAAGGCACAGCTCTAAAAATTGAAGTAGAAAATTTTGGTAAAACCCCAGGTATACTGAAAACCATGATTGAAGCAGGAGCACAAATTCATGAGGTTAGAGAGAATATTCCTTCCTTGGAAGATATCTACCTCAATCTAGTGGAGGTTGACGCATAATGAGATGGTCCAAAGTCTGGTCAATATTTAGGAAAGAGTTTGATGATGTGATCAAGTCGAAGTACATTCTTTTTAGCCTTCTAATAATGCCGTTTCTGCTCCTTGTTATCCTTCCCCTCACCACGTATCTCCCTATCATGCTGGATCCAAGTGCAACAGACTCTGATGATTTATCTTTCTTTCTCGATTTCAAGGTCACTGAGAATTGGGCACAATTGACTGAATTTCAACAACTCTTTATCATCTTTGTAGAGTTCAATTGGATTTACTATCTGTTGATTCCAATCATACTTCCTACAATTATTGCAGCTGATTCATTTGCTGGTGAGAAAGATAGAGGTACAGTTGAAGGTCTGATAGCTGCTCCTATTACTGATAATGAAATTTATCTTGGCAAAATATCCACCTCTCTAATCCCTACCATAGCTGTGACTTGGATCTACTCTATTCCTTTCGTGATTATCACGAATATCTTCTCACAGCAGATATTGGAATACAACTATCTACCAAATCTCAGATTTTTCATTCTCGTGTTTTTTGTGACTCCACTGGCCACAGTTATATCAATCAACATCATGATCTGGGCTTCTACCCGTACCTCAACAACTCGTGATGCCCAGCAATTTGGGTCACTCCTTCTCCTCCCCCTGATGTTGATTCTTATCAATATTGCAGGTCTCTCAGTGATATTCTCCAATGTATATCTATTGGTAGGAATTGTGGTTATGCTCATTATCAGCTATGGATCATACAGGTTTGGTCTCTCACTCCTTGATCGGGAAAGATGGTTGGCATCGACATAGTAACTGTTTTCCACCGCGTTCAATAAAACAATATTTAAGTCAAAGACAAGCAACCTTGTACTATAGAGGGTAAAACCAATGGTAGACCTAGATAGAAGTATTAATGTTGCAACCAAATCGGGCAAAACAGAATTCGGAGTAAAGAGGGCAATAAAGGCCGCAAAGAACGGTGATGCCCAGGTAATTGTGATGGCATCAAATGCTCCTGAAGAATTTAAAGAAGATGTCACTCGCTATGCCTCACTTTCCGAGGTACCAATTATAGAATATCCGAAAAGCTCACAGGATCTCGGTATTGCGTGTGGTCGACCTCATCTGACTGCATTTGTCACCGTTTTTGATGCTGGTGATTCAGATATTCTACAAGCAGTGAATTAATCACTTTTTCCGAAATCGCTTAAAATCAGTATGCCCACAAATATCACACTCTGATGGAGTTTTCATGTAGGTTGCCCCACAACCACGACATGTATATCCATATACCCTGGCTTCCTTACCTCCTGTGGTTGTTATTCCACTAGAATTGAATCCAACGTGGTGTGCAATGTTTCTAACACCATAATCATCAGAGAGTATCAACACTCCTTCTTCCCTATATTTGAACGCACAGGCAATCACCTCCAAATCAGGTTTTGATACCCTGTTCTGACCAATCTCTACAGAGGCCTGTTCGGCAAGCTTCAGGTATTTACGCTCTATTCGTTCAATAACCAGGCTGTGTTTACTTTCCAATAACTGCAATACCTGAGTAGCCTGTCTACTTTTAATCTCATGAAGCACTGCCTCAGGAATGATGATTGTTCCTTCTAGATCTGGTAGGATTGAAGTATTCATCACAGCTCCAGCATCAAGGATAGTTATCATCAAAAATCATCTACTTTGATAAATCTTAACTCCTTCCTTACACAAACGCCATAGACTACTATTAGTTCCATTTAGAATATGCGATCACAATCTTCATCCTTATAATAGGGAAAACCATCCAGAGTATGCTAAAGTGATTTGAGAATATACGGGGTGCCTCTGAAAAGTACAGCAGTACTGGCACCTGATCACTTTGGAGGTTTCACACATGAGTGATAAGTTGAACGAATTCAAAACAGAATCTGATTTCAATTTCCTAACTCGTGTCAGTAGAACTGATCTCAGCGGGACAACCAGTGCCCGCAATGCGCTTTCTCGAATCACCGGCATCGGTCCACGACTGGCATCTGCCATTCTCCGATCTGTCGGTGTTGATGAATTCACATTACTCGGTTCTCTGACAGAGGAAGACAGAGAGAAGATTGAGGATGCCATCTATGATCCAATCGCAGCTGGTATTCCAGAATGGATGCTTAATAGGCAGAAGGATCCCGAGACCGGAGAAACAAAATTGATGGTTGGTCCTGATCTTCTATTCCAGCACAAAACAGATGTCGACAGGATGATCCGAAAGAAATCCTGGCGAGGTGTACGACATGCAAGAGGTCTCAAAGTCCGAGGTCAGAGAACCAAGGCTACAGGGCGACGCTCTGGATCACTTGGTGTCAGTCGTAAGAAGGTGTGATATAGATGGGAGATCCCAGAAGACGTAGAAAACAATATACTAGTCCAGGTCACCCATATGAGGCCGCTAGGATTGAGTCTGAGCTTGTCCTTGTAGGACGCTATGGACTGCGAAATAAGAAAGAATTATGGAAAGCCAGAACTTCCCTAGGAAATTATCGAGCACAAGCACGAACTATTCTGGCTTTGGAAGCTGAGGAAAGAGAAATTGCTGAAGAAACACTTGTTAGAAAGCTTGTTCGATTAGGAATAGTCCCTGAAGGCATCACTTCAGA
The DNA here is from genome assembly GCA_016839545.1 of Candidatus Kariarchaeota archaeon. Classification (GTDB taxonomy): domain Archaea; phylum Asgardarchaeota; class Heimdallarchaeia; order Heimdallarchaeales; family Kariarchaeaceae; genus Kariarchaeum. The sequence goes on from JAEOUB010000259.1 coordinate 4,799, forward strand.
TGAAATCCTTGGACTTGAAGTTGAGTCTGTACTTAAGAGAAGACTTCAAACTTTGGTTTTGGAAAAGGGATTTGCTAGCACTGTCCATCAAGCACGGCAACTTATTGCTCACCGTCACATTTCTATTAATGGACGAGTAATGACTTCACCTTCATACATAGTCCCAATCAAGGATGAAGAGAATATTAATTATGCAGGCACCTCTCCATTCTTTGATAATCCGGAACACCCAACAGTCAAGAGTTCGCTTTCTCGAGAGTCAACTCTCGTTGAGATTCCCAAAAAACAAGTGCGAGGTAAGAAACGATGAGCGAAGAAGAAATTTTACCTGAAGAGACTGAAGTTCAGGAGGAAACCACAGCTGTTGAACAACCCGTCAGACGACGAAGAAAGAGACGACGTAATCTCTGGGGTGTTTGTCATATCCTCAGTACGTACAACGATACCCACATTCTGATCAGTGATTTGACCGGAAGTGAGACCATCTCAAAGAAGACTGGTGGTATGTTCGTAAAGGCAGATCGTCAAGAACCTTCTCCCTTTGCTGCCATGCGTGCTGCATATGCAGCTGCTGAAGAAGCCAAAGGTAAGGGATACAACTCACTGCACGTACGTGTGAGAGCACGTGGTGGCAATAAGAGTCGCACTCCCGGGCCAGGTGTTCAGGCAGCTCTTCGTGCGTTTGCTCGTTCAGGTATGAGAATCGGACGAATAGAAGATGTAACTCCTCTTCCACACGATGGATCACGTAGAAAAGGTGGTCGCCGTGGACGACGAATGTAAGTTCAAATCATAATAATACCAAACAAGAACCGATTTACTACACATAAGTTTCGATCAATTCAAGAATGAAACACTCAGACAGGTTATAGTGAAGATCTGGTTCGAAGCATTAACTGGAAAACAGGGGCTTCTTTTTCATCATATTGCATCATATTATGAATCAAAAGGACATCAAAGTGTTTTTACAACGAGAAAAAGTGGATATACAGATCTCAATCTCAAGAGACTCAACCGAGATTACTACTCGGTAGGTGAGTATGGCGGTGCAACGTTGAAAGGTAAACTCAAGGCAGGTTCTGAGCGGGTAATCGAACTGAGTGACATTATTGATCAGGAACAGCCAGACATCCTTGTTTCTTTCTCGTCCCCTGATGCTACCCGCACTGCCTTCGGAATGGGGATCCCTATTGTGCTGATGAATGACACTCCACATGCAGAGGCGGTAGCAAGGCTTACACTTTCACTTTCTGAAGTTTTAATCTATCCAGAATCCATCGAAGAAGCGGAATTTGCACGATATGGAACAACAGATTTCATTCCGTACAAAGGTGTGGATGAAGCATTGTGGATAAAGGAATTTCAAGACAACAAAGATGTTTTGGATGATCTCGGCATTGTTGATGGCGAATACATTGTTCTCAGGTGTGAGGAAAGTAAATCTGCGTATTTCAGAAAATTGTTTCCTGAATTCGATCCAGGTGGTACTGTAGTAGAGGAAATGGTACATAAGCTAGAGAAGCAGAATTTGGATTTTGATATTGTTGCATTCCCTCGCTATCCTGAACAGGATGCTATACTCAAAGAACTCGATGTAATCGTGCCTGACGTGTCCGTTGATACCCTTTCTCTGCTCTATCATGCAAGGGTTGCCATGACCGGTGGAGGTACAATGGGTCGAGAAGCAGCTATGCTTGGTACTCCCACAATTTATACATTCCCTTGGGAACTTGCAGTGAGTAAGTATATAGCTGATATGGGTTTTCCCCTTATTCATTTTCCAGACCATCCCAGTGCTCCTGATAAAATAATTGAGCTAACGAACATGCCAAGAATGCAAGAAGAGAAAAGGATAGAAAGTCTTGCAAATCTTGAGACACCCTTAGATGGCTTAGAACGTGTCATTCACAGGTGGCAGTAGGTTTTCAAATGACTAATTTTGGAATGATTTTTCTCCTCTCAGCCCTCGGTTTTATCATCAGCTTGATTGCAACCCCTAAAGTTGGAAACTACATGCGATCAATTGGAAAAGTAGGAAATGATGTTTTTAAAAAGGATCGTCCAGAAGTTGCCGAATCGGGAGGCATGGGTTTTATGGTAACCTTTCTCTTTCTGATGTTTATCTCGCTTTTTCTCGTTGATAATGTGGTAGTACGTAACAAGATACTCATTTCTTTGGTGATTTTGGTAATTGTTACCATTATTGGTATTATAGATGATTTTAGAGGCCTTTCTGCAAAGATGAAACCCCTTTTGCTAGTATTAGCTGCTTTACCTGTTTTCTTCCTACGCAATATCCAAGGAATACCTGTGGCAACACCCAATCCTGTGCTTCCTTTCGTTGGACCAGCAAACATTACAATAGTTTACTGGGGGCTTGCAATATTCGTCATCGCAGTTCCTGCCAATGCTTCAAATATGCTTGATGTAATGAATGGTGTGATGAGTGGCTCAGGGCTTTTAATTCTTGCAACTGCATTTCTTGCAACCTTTCTTCTCCCATTAGGATCTGTTTTCTCTGCTGACTCGATTTATTATGTGAGACTTACTAGTTTACTTCTTTTCGGTTCCCTTCTAGGTTTCTGGTGGTACAATCGATATCCAGCATCTATTTTCGCTGGAGATACTGGTAGCCTGGGAGTTGGTGCTACAATAGGGTTAATTGCAATTTATGGCCAGATTGAATTTGTTATGGTAGTTGCTCTTTTGGTTCATATCATGAACAGCTTTTCAATTATCAGCTCAGTAGGCGGTCTAAGAGAGAGAAG